>JAFDIC010000346.1:4462-6139 GCA_019308525.1 Deltaproteobacteria bacterium | reverse complement strand
ATGGCAAGGTAAAAAGATTCAAGTTCAAGGCGCGCGAATCTCGTGTGATGAGGCGTACTGTGCGTACGCTGCAATCACAGCGAGATGAAGCGTAACGCAGAAATTGGACTTTTTACGAAGCCATCAGATGTTGAACCTGAAGTTAATAATATCCCCATCCTGGACCTGGTACTCCTTGCCCTCAAGTCGTACCTGGCCGGCCTTCCTTGCCGCTTGAAATGATCCGAATTGCTTGAGTTTCTCGAATGGGAGGACCTCTGCCCGAATAAACCCCTTTTTCATATCAGAGTGTACTGTGCCAGCCGCGTCGAGGGCTGTAGTTCCTCGGGTTATGGTCCAAGCCCTTACCTCCTGGTTTAACACGGTAAAGAAGGAGATAAGATTTAGAAGCTTATAACTGGCCCTGATGACCCTGTCAAGAGCGGTTTCTTCCAGGGCGTATTCCCTGAAAAACTCCTCGGCCTCTTCGGGGGTCATGGAGGATATGTCCATTTCAAGTCTCCCTCTGACCACCAAGATTTCAAGCCCATCAGGGGGAGATGCCCATGTAGGGGGATCAGGGTTATCATCCTCGTTGTTGATAATGACCAATTCCGGCTTGGCGGTAAGAAAGGTAAATCCCCTTAGTTCAGGCGCAGAGGCAAGATCTTCGACGGCGCGAATCGGCTTGTTTGCCTCCAAGACCCTGCGGCAGTCTTTGAGGAGTGCATATTCCCGCTCGTTGCCTCTCCTTCCCTTCCTGCTGTCTAGTTGGATCCTTTCTATTCTCTTTTCAACGACCAGGAGGTCGCCAAGGATCATTTCTTCTTCAAGCTTCCAAAAGTCCTCCTCGTGGGTGGGAGCAAGCCCCCCAGGACCCTGAAAGTTCCTAACGACATGAATCAACGCATCACAAGGCCGAACCTGGCTCCACATGATATTCTCCTTGTCCTGCTTGGCACCGGAGGTCCTGGTTGTGGGGAGCACATATTCTACCTGGGCATAGGTGGTCTTCCTGGGCTCAAAAACCTTTGTCAAGAAATCCACCCGCTCGTCCGCAACCTTGACGGTGCCCCGCAACTGTTCGGCTGAGGAGTCCTTTGGGGCCCGGGCATCTCCTCTGGCGGCGGTAAGGGCTGAAAAGATCGTATATTTACCGGCTCCGGAAAGCCCGACAATTCCGACTTTCATAGGCTGACCTCCCAAATCATAACGAGACGAAGCCCAAAATAGAAATTGGACTTTTTACGAAGCCATCAGAGATAATACAAATAGAAGCGATCACATTGTGCTCAAGCTTTTCTGATCTCACAGAGCAAGGATTTGAAGCCGGGGTAACAGGAGATCGGATCAAGGTAGTCCGGGTCGATCAAGAGGTTCACATCGGCTTCCGGGTAGCCGTGGTACATGTTGACCACGCCCGGCATCACTATTTCCGTCAGGTTTGCCCTGACTCTAATCGATCCCCGCCGGGTGCAGAGTTCCACCCAGTCCCCTTGGGAGATGCCTCGGTCTCTTGCGTCTACCGGGTTCATATCCACCATGGGATCGGGACGCAGCCCCCTGGTCCAGGGCAACCGAAAGGTCCTCGAGTGTATAAACATGGGTAAGCGGGCGCCGGTAGTCAAGATAAGGGGATAGTCTCTTGCAATTTCCGGGGTGGAAACGGGGCTCAACATGGGCTCCGCATACCTTGGC
>JAFDIC010000346.1:0-4453 GCA_019308525.1 Deltaproteobacteria bacterium | reverse complement strand
GTCCTTGACATGGTAACCGGCAGGATATTTCTTGAGTTCTTCGAGTGTGAGGTTTGCAGGCCCGAGGATCCAATCAACACAGGACTCATAGCCTTCCTGCATGAGCTTGTCTTCAGGCGCAAGCCTCTTCGCAAGATCGAATATGATATCCGCATCTGAACGGGATTCACCCACGGGTTCTATGGCCGGTGCGGTCCAGATCACGTATCTTTCCGGGTATATTTTCAATTCACTCCGCTCAAGGGAACTGCACGCAGGAAGCACAAGGTCAGCCATCTTGGCCGTGTCTGTCATGAACAGGTCCACGTCCACGAAGAAGTCCAGCATCTCCAGGCTTTCCCGCATGAAATCAGAGCCAGGCCACATCCGGTAGTTGACTCCAAACCCCAAGAGGGCCTTTAGGGGATAAGGATCGCGGCTCCTGATCTGGAAAGGCAGGTGGATGGCTTGGGCCTCACCGACCATTCGGCACCACAGGGGATAACGATCTTCGCCGATCCTGGGTGCCATTTCTTCCCAGTCCCGGGATTGTTCGAACTCCCCCTGCCGGGTTATCATCCCGTTCAGTACGCCGGTGGCGGCAGGGGGGAGCACGTAGTTACCCCCTTCCCGATCGAAGTTCCCGGTCAGCCCCACGAGGGCGGTTATGGCTCGATGGTTCTGGATCCCGTTGGTATGGTGAACAGTGGGACTTGCGCCCGTCATGAGGGCTGCCGGCTTGGTAGTCGCATAGAGCCTCGCCGCTTCCCTTATGAGGTTTGAAGGTACTCCGGTAATCTTCTCTGTTTGTGGCGGCGAGAATTTTTCAACGTAGGCCCGGTATTCTTCAAAACCCACACTCCAGTTTTCCACGAAATCCATGTCAAAGAGTTCTTCTTCAATTATCACATTGGCCATCCCATGTGCCAGTGCACCTGATGTCCCAGGCCTGATACGCAAATGAATGTCTGCATGGGAGGTCATGGGAGTGATCAGCGGGCCTACCTCTATGATCTTCATTCCCCGTTCCCTGGCATCCAGCAATCTCCTCACATCGGATGTGTTGGAGTAGAAGGGGTTCTTGCTCCATACCAGGAGGCAATTGGTCCTGTCTATGTCCGGGACTCCCATGGTCCCGTAATTCAGGGCCGCGGCCATGGCGGCAGCCCTGCTGCACGTGCTGGACTCTGTGCAATAATTGGGAGACCCGAAGCTGTGGGCAAGTCTCTTCAAAAAGGGCCTCATCCACTTCGGATATCCAGCATAGAAGACAACGGCCTCGGGGCCTGATTCTGCCTTGATTTTCAAGAGGCGGTCGGCAATAATGTCCAGGGCCTTTTCCCAGCCGATCGGCTCAAATGGTGCGGATTCCCCTTTCCCCTTCTTGAGCAAAGGTGTGCGAATACGATCTTTGTGGTAGACATACTGGCGGGTGGCTGCACCCTTTGAACACAGCGTCCCCAGGTTGTGGGGGTTTTCTTTGGTACCCTCAACCTTGATTATGATTCCGTCCTTCACATAGGCATCAATACCGCAGTGGGATACAGGGTTGCAGATGGAGCAAATAGTCTTTCGGATTTCAATGCCCGGTTCTGCCAGGGGAACCTTGGGCCTGCCTTCTTCCTTGCTGCTCACAGTAACTTGGGCCATGATTCGTGCCTCCTCGTTCAATATCCCGTTGCGTGGATAGTTGTAACAAGCTCCCTGAGGTATTCCATTAAATCAACGAATTGTCAATAGTTGCTTTCTAGGACATGCCGTGTGCATCCCGGTGGTGGAAGCGAGATGGCTCCATTTTCCGGGGCTACCGGGTTGACAACTCAAAACCCCAACATATGGTATACTTCGAGCAGGGAGAGGGGAACACAGCAAAATGGTTCCAAATATCGTCATTGCGATCCTGGATCGCCTCCAGGCCTCCGGCCACGAGGCTTACGTGGTGGGCGGAGCTGTGCGGGACATATGCCTGGCACGGGAGCCCACGGACTGGGATGTGGCAACATCCGCTCCAACCGAGACAGTGAGAGCGCTGTTCAGGGATATGAAATATTTCAGCCACAATGAGTATACGGTTACGCTTGTTCATGAGGGGTGCCAGTATGAGATAACTACCTTTCGGGGAGAGGGGCGGGCCGGCAAGACACTGAAGGAAGACCTGGGTCACAGGGATTTCACCATAAACGCAATGGCCTGTGACATCCACGGGGAAAGGATTATTGACCCCTATGGCGGCCGACATGATCTCGTCAGGAAGGTGGTGAGGGCCGTGGGAAATCCCGCGGAAAGGTTCCTTGAGGATCCCCTGAGGCTTATTCGTGCGGCAAGGCTGGCCGTTGAGCTGGGCTTTAAAATTGAGCCCGAGACCCTGCAACAGATGACTGTAATGGCCGAGCAACTCGAGAGGGCGGCTCCAGAGAGAATCAGGGACGAGTTCACAAAAATCCTGTTGAGCAGGAAGCCCTCCTGTGGCATCAAGATTTTGCTTAAGACCAGCGTCCTGAAGAGCTTCCTCCCTGAACTTTCGGAGGGGTACAGAAAAAGGCAGAACCCTCACCATGGTTACACGATTTTCAGGCATATCATGGAGACCGTTGACGGGGTAAAACCCGAGCTTGAGCTGAGATTGGCTGCCCTGCTGCACGACATCGCCAAGCCGAGGGTGAGAAAAAAGGCTAATAATTACTATAGGTTCCTGGACCACGACAGAGTGAGTGCCGATTTGGCACGAGAAATCATGATGCGTCTCAGGTTCAGCAGGCACCTTACCGAAAAGGTGGTAAAGCTGGTCTCCCTTCACATGATAAACTATCATTCCGAGTGGACCGATAGGGCAGTGAGACGCTTCATAATCCGGGCCGGACCTGAACACCTGGATCGGCTGCTCGCCTTGAGGGAAGCGGATTTGATAGCCCATGGAAAAGACAGCAGGGTCCTGGAGATGTTTGGTGAATTAAAGGAGAGGATAATCAAGGTGGCAGGGAGTTCCCCTCCCTTGAAAAGGAGAGACCTTGCAGTAAATGGCTGCACGGTTATGGATACCCTTGGCCTGAAACAGGGGCCGGAGGTGGGGCGGATCTTGAAATGGCTGATGGAAAAGGTCATAGAAAATCCGGAACTCAACAGGAGAGAAGAGCTTGTTTCGCTCCTCAAGGGACTCCAGATAAAGGAAGAAATTGTTTCAAAGGAATGATAGGATGAGGGGTGTGAATTTTGGCTGAACATCGAAATCCGTCAGGGAGGATAAGACAATGGGAAAGAGAAATCGACTGGGAGTAAGGCCCAGCCTGTCACTTTGCATACCGGTAATCCTTTTGCTAACCTCGATCTCCTGCTCCTCTTCGCCTTACCTCAAGGTGAACTATCGCCTGCCTCCCCCTGTGGAGGAATTGAAAGGCCGGGAGGTCATCCTGTCCTTTTCCGACGAGAGGGAGGATAAAGAGATACTGGGGAAGGGGGCAAGGGATAAATTTCCAAATTTCTCGGGGGAAATCCTGTTTTCCCTTTCAGAGGGCGCGGAAGAGGGATCCTTGGTGGGTCTCTACCAGTTGCCCTCATTTATCCGGGCAATATTTAAGAAAAAACTGGAAAACGCGGGACTTGAGGTCTTAGGACCTGAAGAAAAGGCAGACACCGAGATTCAGATAGCGCTCAAAGACTTCAAGCTGGACCTGATTGGAGGGAAATGGAACTTCAAGATGAACTACGAGGCGAGACTCATAAGAGGTGGAAAGGTATTGTCAAATCTGATGATCAGTGGGCGGGCCGAAAGGGCGAGAGTGATTGGAACAGGGGACGCCCATAGGGTCGTAGGGGAAAGCATCACAGACCTGGTGAACCAGTTGGATGTGGGCAGGCTTTTCAGGCTTGCGCATAGTTAGGGTGGGGCCCCTGGTGGCACATTTCCCATCGGAGCTTGGTTTGGGGGATCGATGGACAACCCTGGGAAGACAAGGGGGAAAATACACCTCATAAGTTTGGGGTGCCCCAAGAATCTGGTCGATAGCGAGCACATGCTCGGAATCCTCAGAGAGAGGGGTTATTCGGTTGTACCAAGACTGGGTGAGGCCGAAGTTGCGATCGTAAACACCTGCGGTTTTATCCAGCCGGCGATAGAAGAAGCCCTTGAGACTATTTTGGACGTGGCGAAAGAAAAGGAGAAAGGCCCTCTGCGCAGGCTGGTTGTGACTGGGTGCCTCGTTCAGCGATACGGATACAAGCTCAGAAGGGAAATGCCGGAAGTAGACGCCTGGCTTGGACCCGGGCAAATTCCCAGGATAGGCGAAATAGTTGAAAGGATCAAGGACAACCATGGGCAAGCCGCCCCCTTGCTGATCGACAACCCTCGGTTTCTGGCGGACCACACTACCCCCAGGGTGATAGGGACCCCATTTTACAGCGCCTTTCTCAAGATTGCGGAGGGATGTTCCCACCGCTGCTCTTTTTGCGTCATACCGAGCCTCAGGGGCCCTTACAG
>JAFDIC010000345.1 GCA_019308525.1 Deltaproteobacteria bacterium | reverse complement strand
GCCGCCACAATTCCATTCGGGTCATCCATTGGGTCCCTATGATAAATTCCTATTGACATATCAAAAGTGGTATATATAGAATATGATATGTGGCGAATTGAGGAACACCGACGAATCGATAAGCAAATTCCTTCAGTTCCAAATGATATACTGAAGCGATATGAAAAATGGAAAGACATCGCTTCCATTTCAGGCCCTCCGGGGATCAGATTGATCAAAGGGTTTCACGAGGAAGCTTTATCCGGCAGGTGGAAAGGTTACCGTTCCTCTCGACTTGGTTTGCAGTGGCGAGTGATCTGCCGCGTTGTTCCCGAAAAACTGCTGTTTCAGGTCGCTTCAATAACACCCCATGACTACCGGAGGTCATAAATGAAGGAATATCGTCCTGCGAAAAAACGAATTGCGGTTTCAGTTGGCGAATCTGTACGAATAATTCGTGAGCTACAGGGACTGAGCCAAAATCAGCTATCGCGTCTAACAGGGATTCCCCAGGCAAGCATCTCGGCAATTGAAAACGATCGTGTTCGACTCGGAGTTGAGCGCGCTAAGATTCTGGCAAAAGCTCTGAGGGTGCATCCAGGGGTTCTGGTCTTTCCGGGGTGGGAGCTTCCAGACGAAGTTGCAGCATAACACTGAGCTAGGCCGGAGCTGTGATTGGGCGGCGTGATTATGGTGGATTTTCCAAGAAAAGTGCCTTTCACCATTATCCCCAGATTGTAAACTCACCCTGATCTGAGCGGGAATATTGTCCCAGCGTCTATTTGACCTTGACAGTGGGTTCAATGTGTATATAGCACAAGAACTATACACATTGCGGGCAAGGAGGAGGTATGCGAATCAATATTGTAATAGATGATGACCTCATGAAAGAAGCCATGGCGCTCAGCAAGTTGAATACCAAGAAAGCTGTCGTTGAAACCGGGTTGAAATTATTGATCCAAATAAAGAAACAGGAACGTTTGAGAGACTTGCGTGGAAAACTTGAATGGGATGGTAGCCTTGATGCCATGAGGTTGGATTGATGGTCTTGGTGGACTCATCCGTCTGGATCGATTATTTCAATGGTAAGCGAACCTGGCAAACGGATTTGCTTGATCACATGCTCTCCAACGTTCCCATCGTGATGGGTGACTTAATCCTGGCGGAGGTGCTTCAGGGCTTCAAATCTGATAAGGATTACGAAACGGCAAAGGATTACCTTAGCGAGCTTCCATTTCGACAGATAGGTGGATATGAGGTCGCCATCCAAAGCGCCAAGAGCTACCGGCAGCTCAGAAAAGCCGGTGTTACTGTGCGGAAAACAATTGATATGATAATAGCAACTTTCTGTATCATAGAGGGATTGACGTTGCTTCATGATGACCGTGATTTTGATCCTATTGCATCCCATTTTCCCCTAAAGGCATTTGCACCTCGATAAGTCCAGTCTCGGTATCTGCTGGATTTTCTCGGGCCGGTGGCCAGAGCTTGATCGATACAGGGGGCCTTGAATCCCGGTCCAGTTCAGCAAAACAATGAACTCTGGAGTGTGATGATGCAAGACTTGTCCCCAGGCCTTGAGGCGACAATCAGAATGGTCTTTTTCCTGGGCATTTTTGTTGCCATAGCCGTAATGGAGATTGTTACCCCACGCAGGCCGTTGACCACCTCAAAGAAGATCCGCTGGCTTGGGAATATCGGTGTCGTGGTCATCAATACCTTCCTTTTGAGGGGCCTGTTTCCGGCAGGCGCGGTAGGCATTGCTGTATGGATAGGACGTCAGGGCTGGGGAGTTCTCAATGTTATCCAGTGGCCCCTGTGGCTTGAGGTTATCCTGACCGTCGTCGTACTCGATTTTGTCATTTACATGCAGCACGTGATGTTCCATGCGGTCCCGATGTTGTGGCGGTTCCATATGATGCACCATGCAGACCTGGACCTGGACGTCACGACAGGGACGCGCTTCCATCCCATTGAGATCATCATATCGCTGGGAATAAAGGCCGGTGCAATCGCCGTGCTGGGGGCTCCTGCTGTAGGTGTCATCATCTTTGAGATCATATTGAACGGCATGGCCATGTTCAATCACGGTAATTTTTTCATACCGCTGGCAGCTGACCGGGTTCTGAGGCTATTGGTTGTCACGCCTGACATGCACCGGGTCCACCACTCCGTTTATCCCTATGAGGCTAACAGCAATTTCGGGTTCAATCTCTCGTGGTGGGACCGATTCCTGGGTACCTATCGCTCACAGCCGGCAAAGGGTCATGAGCAAATGACCATAGGGTTGAAGCAGTTCAGGAACCAGTCCCGTCTTACCCTTCCGTGGATGCTCGCCTTGCCTTTTATTGGCAAGATCGGCAGCTATGCCATTGGAAGAAGGGGCACCAAGAGTGATACTTAATCGCGAAAGATCAACCTGGGAGGCAAATAACCAGGATCGCAGGTAGAAGGTGATCCCACAGGGGAGGAGATCGCGACCAGGAGGTTGCTCCTACAGGGGGGAAGGGGGAATACCGGCAGGATGCCGCTCCAGAGAAGCAGTTCTTGACAGGGTAAGGCCTTTTCAATATAGTTTCCCAGGAGCGGGCAGAAGTTTCTGTTTTCTCGCTCACTTGGGCCGTTGATTGCCCGGAGAAAGATGCTCTGCATATGACGGAGACCTTCAAGAAAGGGCCCAGTTCGTCCTAGAGGCCAACCGGCAGGGAGTACATTCATGAGAAATATTATTACCGGAGAAGACGTTGAAATAGCCATACGTACAGGCGAGAGGGAAATTGTCGTGGGTCCTGACGACATTGTTACGAGCGTTGCCCACGAGGTCGCCCAAAGGGGAGGAATTCGCCTTGTTCAGAGTGAAAGTGCGCGGCCTGACGTGGGGAGTCCTGAGGGTACAAAGGCCAAAGAAGAGCCGACAATTCAGCCGGAAGCAGTGCGTGCTCCCGATTCCCAAGAAACATACAGGCCGCTAACGGCCCACGTGCCTTTGGCGGAAGCCTCTTCCGCTGTTCCTCCCTTTGACATGGACTACTGGCGGAGGCAGTTCCCTATTCTGGAACACTACCTTCACGTTGCCAATTGCTCCCAGGCCCCCCAATCCACCTTCACCCGGGAGGCCGCAATGGAATACCTGGAGAGCTGGAATCGGATGGGCATGGACTGGGAAAGGTGGATGGAGGAAATCCATTATGCAAAGGAAGAATTCGGAAAACTCATCAATGCGACACCTGACGAAATAGCCGTAGGGACATCGGTGTCCGAACTCACCAGCACCATCGCGAGCGCCCTGCCTTTGGACAGGGGACGCAAGAAGGTGGTGGTGACGGATGCGGAGTTCCCCACGGTGGGGCACGTATGGCTTGCCAACAGGAAATACGGGTTTGAAGTAGGATTCATCCCCGTGAAGAACGGAATCATTGATGAAGATGACTATGAGCGGTACGTGGATGAAAATACGATCATTACCTCCGCGTGCGACACTTACTATTACAATGGTTTCAGGCAGAATCTGGCCGGGATCATTCCCAAGATCCATGAGAAGGGATCACTGGTCTATGTGGATGCGTACCAGGGCCTGGGCACTCACCCGCTGGATGTGAAGGCGCTGGATGTGGACATCCTGGCCTCGGGGAACCTCAAGTACCTGCTGGGTGTGCCGGGAATCGCCTTTCTCTACGTGAAGAAGGAGATCATCGAATACCTCGAACCCGCGTTTACCGGGTGGTTCGGCCAGGAGAATCCCTTTGCCTTTGATATCCATAACTTCGTCTATGCACCGGATGCCAGGCGTTTCGACAATGGTACGCCACCCGTGCCTACGGCCTACATTGCAAGGGCGGGGATGATGGTAATCAACAGGGTTGGAGTGGAGAACATATACAGGTGGACCAACGTGCTTTCGGAGTATTGCCTGAGAGGTGCAACGGAAAGGGGCCTTGATGTTGCCAGCCCCATGGACCTGAGCATGAAGGCCCCGAATACCGCCATAAGGGTACCGGGTGATTCCCACGAGTTTGAACTCGCCCTGAGGGAAAAGGGGGTGATAGCCTCAGCGAGGAGTGACGTGGTCAGGATCGCACCCCATTTTTTCATCACCCTGGAGGATATCGATTACATCCTTGACTGCTATGCAGAACTGTTGAACAAGAAGAGAAACGGGCAGAGGCTGATTTATGGGAAGATGAAGGTGTGGAATCTTGGTTGACCCTTTAATCTCTCTCTGGGGTTAATTCCCCGCAGCTTGCTGCGCACGGTCATGTAATAGCTCTGGATTCGTCATGGACTTTAGGGTATCCAGGAGCCGGGAGTCAGAATCCGGAAGAGCAAGCCTAATATGAAGCCGTTTGTATGGTTGCCTTATTCTGGCTTCTGAATTCTTGATACCCTGTTGGTTGCGGCGGGGTCGTTCATTGTTTTATACGGGTTCATCAATCATGAGTCAAAATACAAGGAGCTGTTATGAAAATTTGCAAAGTC
>JAFDIC010000344.1 GCA_019308525.1 Deltaproteobacteria bacterium | reverse complement strand
CACATATCTTGAGTAAGGCTTATCAGTATTGGACGAAGCTACTTATCCCACCCTTTTTGCCTTGGCGTGCATACCCTGTGTGCACGGGAACCCTTTGTGGACAGGTTCTAAATGCCAAAGATCTATATACTAAACGGGCCTGAGCAGGGCAAGTCCTTCGAGCTTGACAAGGATATCATCAGCGTCGGCCGGGCCAGGGAAAATGATGTCCAGATACAGGACAAGACCGTTTCCCGGAGGCATTTGGAGATAGTTCGCAGGGAGAATAGATATTTTGCCAGGGATCTTGAGAGCCTGAACGGCACATTTGTGGATGGTAGATACATAAGACCAGGCGAGGAAGTGGAAATAAAGGAAGGGAGCCC
The DNA here is from genome assembly GCA_019308525.1 of Deltaproteobacteria bacterium. Next base: position 4,093 of record JAFDIC010000344.1, on the reverse strand, counting down.
CATCGTCTTGGGAATGAGTGTAATATGCCTTGGAAGAGGATGCCTCGAGCACGTAATGCCTTTTCTCGACTCCATTGAGCTGACCAGGGACATGGTGGAAGAGAGCGGGCTGGCTATTCAGCACAGGAGTAAGACCAACCAAAAGATCATGGAATTGATCTACAGTGTCTCCCGTATTCTGGATGAGGCTAGCACTACCAGCATAAGAAGGGCAATGGGAGAGTTGTTGGAAAGCATACTCGAAATCTTGAAGCGCATTGACAGGGCAGCGATCCTTTTGATGGATCCCGAGACTGGCGAGGTGATTGAAACCCTTTCGAGGTCCAGGGAGGAGTCTGGAGAAAGCGTTGAGCCATATTGCAGAGAGGTTGTCAGGAAGGTCATTAAGGAAGGGAGGGCGGTTTTTGTCGCAGACACCCGGAAGTTGGAAGGAGATGAAATAGTTGAGACCCTGAAAGTCTCAAGGGTCGCATCCGTAATGTGCGTGCCTATCGTGAGTGGCTCCAGGGTGAGGGGAGCTGTTTACGTGGATTCCCTGAATGAGCCTTACAGTTTCAGGAAAAGAGACCTTTCTCTATTCATGGATTTGGGTAAGAGAGCAGGCGTTGCTTTGGAGAGCGCCCTCGTAAAAGAGAGTCTGGATCACGCTTGATTCATGGGTGAAAAAGGATTGAGATTTGGCTCTTTCACCAGCCACATCCTGTTTAGGAAAGCAAGCCGAGTACCGGCCTAACGGAATAATCCAGCCCACTGCCTTCTGGAGGCCTTCCCCTTGCTTCCTGGTAAGACCCTCTTGACCGGGAGATAGAAAACCAGTACATTCCGTAAAGGTGCATGAGAGTTCAACTCTGAGGAGGAAGTTGGCCAGTGTCCTGTGCAAAATCGCGGCATCCCCTGGGTCCTTTGCTGTCCCGGAGGGACTTCCTATGGTACACGTCCGTTTCCGGGATCGGGTTACTCATGGGGTGTGCCACGAATCCGGTTACCGGCAAGACCCAGTTCATGCTGATAACAGAGGAGCAAGAGATCCTCATAGATCGCCGAAATTCGCCACACCAATTTTCACTGGACTACGGTGAAGTCCAAGACAGGAAGCTGGGCGCTTATGTGGAGCGGACTGGAAAGTCCCTTGCACGCCATACCCATCGTCCACACATCCCTTACAGGTTCAAGGTCGTAAATGCAACATATGTCAATGCCTATGCATTCCCGGGGGGCAGCGTAGGGATAACCCGGGGCATATTGCTCAAACTTGAAAACGAGGCTGAACTGGCCGCCCTCCTGGGACATGAACTGGGCCATATAAATGCCCGGCATACGGCAGAACAAATGTCTAAGGGTGCCTTGGCCAACCTGTTCGTTGTCGGTGCAGCAACGGCTGTCGGCCTCAAGAGCAGGGGGCTCGGTGATCTGGCTGCAACTCTTGGCATGCTCGGCGCAGGTATGCTTCTGGCAGCCTATTCCAGGGATAATGAGCGTGAGGCTGATTCTCTCGGCATGGAGTATATTGTCAAAGGAGGTTACAGCCCTGCGGGGGTGGTAGGGCTGACGGACATGCTCAGGGGCCTGTCCAAGAGAAAGCCCTCTGCCGCGCAAATCCTTTTTGCCACGCACCCCATGAGTGATGAACGCTACGAAAGGGCCTTGCTCTCTTCAAGGACCCGATATGCTGACGCCAGGAAGGCCCCGCTCTACAGGGAAAGATACATGGACAACACAAAAAGCTTGAGGGCCAAGGCGAAGGCCATCATGGCCATGCAAGCGGGGGAGAGTGCCCTGGCAAAGAAGAAGTATCTCGAAGCTGAAGACAATTTCAAGGCAGCCTTGAAAGAGGCTCCAGATGACTATGCAGGCCTCCTGATGATGTCAAAGTGCCTGGTTCTTCAGGGGAGGTATGAAGATGCCGTGAAGTATGCGGAGAACGCAAAAGATGTGTACGCAGCCGAGGCCCAGGCATATCACGTTGCAGGTTTGGCAAAGATAAAGTTGAAAAGATACTCCAAAGCCTATTCAGACTTCATGGCCTATGAAAAACTGCTGCCCGGGAATCCAAACACGATCTTTTTCATCGGCTTGTCCCTGGAAGGGATGCAGAAGACAGAGCCGGCGGCCGGATATTATCATCGTTACCTTCAAAAGGTCTCGTCAGGCGAATATGCAAGGTACGCCTACCGTCGCCTTGTGCAATGGGGGTACTATCGCCGCTAGAAATTTTTCCGTAATGCCCAAAAAGAAGCGCAGAGAAAGGTACCCGGTCATCGACTGTGTCAGGGGAGTTGCAGTCCTTCTGATGATAGTGTTCCATTGCGCTTATGACCTGAACGGTTTCGGCCTGGTCAGGATAGATTTCTCTGGAAACGTTTTCTGGTTCGTGCTCCCGCGCTTCATTGTTACACTTTTCATGCTTTGTGTTGGCACCTGCCTGTTTATCGTACACAGGGGTGAAATCAAGTGGTCTTCCATGCGCTCCCGTCTCCTCAGAATCGGGGGGTGGGCACTTGGAATAACTCTCATTACCTACCTGTTGTTTCCAAAGAATTTTGTCTTCTTTGGCATTCTTCACTGCATAGCTGTTTCCAGCCTACTCGCCCTCCCTTTTGTAAACAGATCGATCGCCGCCCTTGTCCTTGGGCTGGCCCTGGTGATACCCGGGATGTTTTTTCCATGGAGCCTGACCCCTGTCTCTGACTGGCTGGATATAAATCCCATGGACTATGTACCCCTGTATCCCTGGTTCGGAGTAGTCCTTCTCGGGATCTATCTGGGGTCGCGCAACATCTACAGGATGGAATTAGGAGACGGCCCCCTTAAGAGGTTCTTGGGATTCCTGGGCAGGCATTCCCTCCAGATATACTTGATTCACCGTCCGGTTGTCTTTTCCGCCGTATTTGCCCTTTACAGGTGGAAGACTTCAGGTTAGGTCGGTATTCCGGTTTTGTGGTTCGGCCCCATGTTATTCTGATATCCAGGTTTTTTATTGAAGCATAGGATGTCTTAATCTATAATAATTTTGTTAAATCTAGTATCAAGGACATTCTCAGAAGAGAGGCTGGTTCACAAAAGGGCAAAATCCACAATGATCGGGGACTAAGAATGGTAGAACACAGTTTCTTTAACATCGTGAGGGAGGAGACATACCAGGATGGTCAAATCATCTTTGAACAGGGAACTTCCGGCACCTGGGTATACGTGATCCTCTCCGGCTCGATAGAAGTATCGAGAACCGTTCGAGGCAGGAAATACATTCTGGGCATCCTCCGGGAAGGAGAAGTATTCGGAGAACTGGCCCTCATAGGCTCCGTCAAACGCACTGCAACAACCCGTGCGATCGGAGAGACAACTGTTGGAATACTGGATAGAGAGTTCCTGGACGAGGAATTCAACAAGCTGTCTTCGGACTTCCGATCCATACTGGTGACCTTTGTCCGGAGATTCGAGAAAATGATAGATCGGATCCAGGAATTCTCACTGAGGGGAGGGGAAAGAATACCCAGGAGCCTGTCTCTGTCATTCAAGGACCGGGACAGATTCATTTCCGCCTACTCGGGGAATATCAGCTCTGGTGGAATATTCATAGTTACCAAGAACCCATTGAAAGCTGGTGAAGAGTTTTTGCTCAAGCTCCAGCTCCCAGAGCTAAACGCACCCCTCCAGATCAGGTGCCAGGTGAGCTGGACGAGGCAGCAGGAAGAAGCTACAAAGGGGAGGCCCCCAGGGATGGGAGTCAAATTCCTGGAGATGAGTCAAAGTGATGCAAAGACATTGAAGGAGTACATCAACCGAATTTCATAGCCCCTCTCAAGGGTCGCCTTCTTGACAGCAGTCTCCGGTTCACGTGATGGAAAATTTCTTTCTTGACACCGAGTTCCCAGTTTCCTATCCTTTTTTCCAGGAGAGAATAGTCAGGCGATCCTCCTGAGCGCGGCGTTAACCGTCTTTTCCTTGGGACCAGGGAAAGAGAAGGAAAAGACCCTTGATCTTAACCTGAATCTTATATGGTCTTGGAGCAATGAAGTCCGAGGGGCAACTGGCAATAGGTGAAAGAATGAGGTCGATCAGGATAGAGAAGGGCCTCAGCATCGAGGAACTGTCG
>JAFDIC010000343.1 GCA_019308525.1 Deltaproteobacteria bacterium | reverse complement strand
CTTTCAAAAGCTGTTGATACCCTGGGAGACTGAAATGGGACAAAAGCAAAAGATACTGTTGATCATAGTCGCCATCATAGTAATAGTCCTGGTAATTCCGTTCTTTTACCTGAAAGGGACCTATAATACCCTCGTTAGAATGGATGAGTCTGTAAAGGCCGCATGGGCCCAGGTGGAAAACCAGCTACAGCGTCGCTATGACCTCATTCCCAACCTGGTTGAAACCGTGAAGGGCTATGCATCCCATGAGAAGGAAGTATTCATACAAGTCACCAAGGCCCGCAGCCAGGTTGCCTCAGCGGGCAACATAGACGAGAAGATAAAGGCCAATAATTCCCTCTCCGCCGCCCTTGCCCGGCTACTGGTGGTGGTGGAACGTTATCCCGAGTTAAAGGCCAATACGAACTTTATTCGCTTGCAGGATGAACTGGCTGGCACGGAAAACCGCATTGCCGTGGAACGCAGGCGGTACAATGAAGCCGTAAGGGCTTACAATACGAAAATCCGTCAATTTCCCACAAACATCTTTGCCAACATGTTCGGGTTTGAAAGGGCACCCTTCTTTGAGGTCCCCAAGGAAAGACAGGAAGCCCCAAAGGTGAAATTCTAGCGAGCCTACGGAGGCCTCGAGAGATGATCCGTTCGAGACTGTGGTTCAAGTGCGCTGCAATGCATGATCCGGTCACCCCGGTCCTGGTCAAGCCAGCGGTAATCGGCTGGGATGCCAAGGAGCGGAAAGTGGATTTGACCATCGAGAGGCCCTTCAAGGGTGAAGAGCTGGTGCTGAGAATGAAGGGCTGGGTCACGGCAGACGTAAAAAAGGTCATAGAGGTTGTCAAGAGGCACGGCTATCTGAAGCTGCTGGATGAACGGTACCTGGTGGTGGAGGTGGAGACAGAGGAGGAGTACAAGAGGCTTGAAAAGGAGCTCCAGGAGACATTCCGCGGGGAGGCTTTTTTGGAAAGGATCTCTGGGTGATGGAGGGTGATCACGAAGAGTCGACAGGACAGGTCACCCTCTCGATAGACGGCGAGCTGGACCTCCACGCCTTTTCCCCCCAGGAAGCGACCTCTGTGGTTGAGGAATACCTCAGGGCCTGCCTGGAAAAGGGCATCCGGGAGGTGAGGATCATCCATGGGAAAGGGAGAGGAGTCCTTCGCAGGACTGTGCATGCTTGCCTCCAGAAAAACCCCATGGTCTTCTCTTTCACCACGGACACCGGCCCCTCCGGGTGGGGAGCAACCCTGGTGCGTCTCAGGGAGGAAAAAGAAAGCGGATAGGACCTGCTTTTCTTTGGGGGTCCTTCTCAGGCCCCTGCCCCTGAAAACAAGCGAGATGGAATACTCACCAGCCACAGAGGTTCCGAAAGAAAGGCACAGGAACTATCCGCAAGGCTTCAAGATAGCACAAGCCGGCGGGGGAGACAATAATTTTTGTGTTCTTTCAACCTCCCTTGCCTGACCGAATTGCGAACTCTATCCCTCCAACCAGAGGTGCCTCTACCCGCCCCCAACAGGCACGATGTAGATGCTGACACTGTCCCCGTCCCGGAGGACCTTGCTTCAGCCCTTCAAAGGGCCTTCCGTTTATCTCAACCTGGTAGTCTTGGGTGTTCAATCCAGACGTCCCCGGTTCCAGGTGGAAAAGAAAATACACACCTTATTATTGAAAAATAAGGGCTTCACCCTATTGCCATAAAGCAGATATAATTGTATTCGCAGAGTGTATATAGAGATCAATCCTCCTTGTTTCCAGTTTTTCCATAAATTTCAGGAAAGCCAAAAGCCATATGTCACCGATCAAGACCGGTCGAAGGGAAAATAGGCCTCTGTGGAGGAGGTTTGTCAAGCCTGTGCTTCTTGTTGGACTGGGGATAGTCATCGCCTTTCCGCTCTTCAGTATCGCCTATTACACAATGGTCCGCACTTCTACACCGCAGTTTTGTGCCTCCTGCCATGAAATCCAGTTCGCCTACAACACCTGGAAGACATCCACCCATTTCAATAACGCCCAAGGTTTCGTTGCAGACTGTATGGACTGTCACTTGCCCGCACCTCAAGATACATTTGACTTTTTCTACTCCAAGACATTTCATGGCATCAAGGATATCCTGGTCCATATCTTCCTTGAGGAGTATGACCGGGAGGAGAACAGACAGAAGGCTTACGCTTCACTCAAGAACAGGCAATGCTTGAAATGCCACAGGAATATCCTGTATATCCCTGATAAACGGGGGGCCATGTTGGCACACCGATCGGTGCTTTACCCTCTGCCCGGTTATGAAAAGCGCTGCGTAGATTGCCACAGAAACCTGGTCCACAGGGAAAGGCCCTTCTATGAGTACAAGCAATACAGGTTTACATACAGGGGATTCGGATTGTAACTCTTCCCTGTTTGGTTGCCCATTTCACGAGAGTTTCACAAAAGGGGGTGCATTGTATTATGAAAAAGACGGTCTTCATACTGACTCTGGCAGGGGTCCTTGGATTGTTGAACCTGGTCGAAAACAACCGGGGGCTTGCCCAGACAGCGCCTAATCAGCCCAAGACTAAAGACTTCCGTATCGTGCGGAGCCTCCCCAAGGAGGCTATAGCGTGCATAGAGTGTCACAGGTTGGAGCAACCCGGGATCTTTGCCGATTGGGCGAAGAGCCGCCATGCCAACGCGAACATCACCTGCCTTGATTGCCACCTGGCGGAATCCTTTGATCCGGATGTAAGCCAGTCTCACTACAAACAATATGAAAGGACGGAGTACAAATTCGGGACCGCAGAGTACAAGGTCCCCGTGGCAGCCGCGGTAACGCCCAAGGATTGTTCCAGGTGCCACCCTGATGAGGCAATCCAGTACAGCCGCAGCAAGCACGCCAATACCCTGGAGATCATCTGGAAGATTGATCCCTGGTTAAACAAGGGAATGAACAGCAATTTTGAACGGTTGACCGCTTGTTTTACCTGCCACGGCACTGTCCTCAAGATCAAGGACGGAGAGCTGAGCCCTGATACCTGGCCAAACGTGGGGGTAGGGCGGCTTCACCCCGATGGCAGTAAGGGGAGCTGTACGGCATGCCATACCAGGCACCGTTTTTCCGTGATGGAGGCCCGAAAGCCTGAGGCCTGCGGGCAATGTCACCTGGGGCCCGATCACCCGCAGATCGAGATCTACATGGAATCAAAGCATGGTGACATCTACACCGCCCACGGGGATACCTATAACTGGGACGCCGCCCCTGGCACCTGGACACCCGGGGTTGACTACAGGGCGCCCACCTGTGCTGCATGCCACATGTCTGGCTCCGGCTCCGTTCTCACTACCCACGACGTAACAGAGCGACTGGCCTGGGAGAGCCAGGCCCCTCTGACGGTCCGCCCACAGGATTTCAAACCGTTCCCGGCAAAGACCAACTGGGAGATCGAAAGAGAGAAGATGAAACAGATCTGCCTTCAGTGTCATGGTAGGACCTGGACAGAGGGCCATTTCATAAGGTATGACAAAGTTATCCAGGAATATGATGAGGTATACTTCAAGCCTGCGAAAGCGATGCTGGACGATCTCTACGCAAGGGGACTGCTGGACAAGACAAAGTTCTTCGATGAGCGCCTTGAAGTGGAGTTCTATGAATTGTGGCACCATGAAGGCCGAAGGGCCAGATTCGGTGCCGCCATGATGGCCCCGGACTACGCCTGGTGGCACGGCTTTTACGAATGCAAGAAGAGATTTGTAAGCTTCATGGAAGAAGCCCGGGAATTGATCAAGCACAACAAGAAGGCCTATGTGGCCAAGGACTGGCCCAACGCTACAGGGGACAGGACCAGGCCGCCAGAAATATTCTCCAAGAAGAAATAACAACCCTGGAAATCCGTGCCACCCAGATCATCCTGTCAGGGCGGCCGTGTACGCCCCGGTCGCCCATCTCTCTCCCTTCCCCGGCCAGATTTACAGGCTGCACAGAACAATCCACCAGCAGGCCCCGCCCCCATCAGGCATAGCCTGCCCCCAAGGCCCGAGAATCCATGTGCCTCGCCTCAGAAATCTGTTTGGATTATGTCCAATGCTTTTGTATAATATTGGTGGCAAACGGATGCTCCGTCAATGGCCTTCGGTCAAGAGCCGGGGAATCCAGGATCTGCCTGTTGCAATGGCCAGGTGACAGTTTTAATATATTGTATGGGAGGTTTACAGGAGAAGAGACCTTGTACCTGTTCTTGAAACTAAAATCCTATTACCGCTTAGGAGGAAATATGGCATGCCTTCGAAAGACTTCAAGAAACTCAGACTGACCGAAAACGACCTGGATTTTTTGGTGGAAACCGTCTCCCCCGATGTGAGGGACAAGTCCAGGCTAAAGGAAATCCTTCGGGAAGACGAAGACTTCAAGAGATCCTTTCTGTGCGATGAAAAGGTCTTTCGCAGGATCTTGGATGACGAAAAGATATTCCTAAAGGTATCGCCCGCCCTCTT
>JAFDIC010000342.1 GCA_019308525.1 Deltaproteobacteria bacterium | reverse complement strand
TCGATGTAAAAAGCCCCACTGTATATTATTTGCAACGACAGTTCACTACGGAAAGGGGAAGGTACACTAACTTGTTCTACCGGGTTCATTTCCCTGAGACTCCGTTCAGCATTATTCCATTCAATATCAATGCAGGAGACAATCTCGGCCTCATGGTAGTCGTTACCCTGGACGCCCTAGGGCTACCGGTCCTAATAACCGCCGTGAATACTTGCGGGTGTTACGTGGCTATGGTTCCTACGAGCTTCCTTCCCCAAGACGCCTTCCCGAGGGATTGGGAAAATAGGCCCCAAGAGGTTTATGGTGAGAAGCTGCCTTGGATCCTGGACTACGCTGGCGTAAAAGCTCCGAGGCTCTTGGTGCGTTTGCGACCGGAGGTCCACAGGGTTATGGGCCTGGAAGTGATCGAAAGCAGACACCTGAATGACAGGAGGGCCTTTCGCACTATCCGGGCACCCCTGATCCCCTCAGAAGAACTGGAGGAGATTCCCGTAAACGGCTCTACCACGAGCTTTTATTACCAGGAAGGGGCGTGGCGGGGGCATGTCAAGGGCGCGGTCAAGCCCATGGAAACTCTTCTTTTGGGCTTGATATCGTTGGATTTCTACGTGGGTATGGACAAATCCTACCTGGGAAGTACCTCCTGCGGCAACCCCTTCTATACGAGCCTTAAGCCCTGGAATCGAGAGGAATCCGACATGGCCGATTTCCCAGAGTTCCTCAGATTCTGGGGCTGGAACCTGTACCTGCGACAAGATATCTGGCCCTGTAGGAGCAACTTCCAGTTGCGATCCGAGGACTTTTGAGGTTGGAGGTGCCAGGTTGGAGGCAAAGGAAAGCAACAAATAGCAAGTACCGAGAGCCGAGCGTGAAGTCAAGGATTTCGGGAATAAGGTCTATCGAGATGGTCGACTACATAGAGGCGTCGTATTGCTTCGACTCGAAGATGAACGCCCTCCATCAAAAATTCGAGTACTTTCACGTGTTCTTGAAGCGTATTCTGGCAAGATACTCGATTCCTTTCTCGTAGTTACGGATAGGCAAATCCGGTTTGGCCGGAAGTGAGATTTTCTGTTTAGCGTGTGGTCGTTTTGGGGCCGCGCTCCTTGGTCGCTCTGCCTTCTAACGGCGGTGATGAGTGGCGTTACTTGTCTTTGGCCCGATCAAAAAATCGGAGGGTGAATAATGGATACCAATACAAACGAGGTGATCGAAAGAGGGATGCGGCGTTTATGGCTCATTTGGTCTGCAATCCTGGGATCTTTGCTTGTTTATGTTTTTATTTGCCATCAGCTTGGTGATGAATTAAGGGCGAATGTGGGTCCCAATTTCCCTCTTGGTACTTTCAGAAATATCTTGTACATAATCACTATCATAACATTGTTTCTTACATATTTCTTCCGTAAATTCATGCTTTCTGGCAAGGTTGGCAAATCTGAAGTCAAAGTTCCCGCTCCTGGATTGTTTGGTAGTCAAACACCCTTTCTTTCAAAATACACAACCGCCATAATTGTTTCTCTCGCCCTTTCGGAAAGCATTGGTATCTATGGTCTTGTTCTGTTTTTTCTTGGTGGTAATTTTCAAACTCTCTATGTCTTGATCGGCATCTCAGCGCTATCGATGTTCTATTATCGCCCGAAAAGGGAAGAGATCGAAAAACTCTCCCTGGCCACGAAAAGCAGCGAAAGAACGAATCAAAGCACTTATGACGTCTGATTACATCCAAGACCATGTGGAGTGGGCTGTTGGGCTATCCTGGGCTATGGTCGGGTCTCGACGAACGCCTGGCATTCTCGGTGTGACCAAGTGAGAGATTAGAAAAGGCGTCTCCCGAAACGGGAAAACAAAAAGCGTCTTGTTGAGGATCAAATAAACCGAAATCATCGTCCTTTCTAAAAGATGAGACACCACCGCAAAAGGACCACGGTGGGCCCTAAGCCTCATCTACGATTGCCACGGGGCGGGTCCAGGCTGCACTGGCCCCTTTGATCTTGACGGGAAAACAACAAATCGTGAAACCATGGGGTCGTCCAATCTTAGAGAGGTTCGCCATCTTCTCCATAGGGCAGTATGCCATCTCGATGCCGGCAAAATGGGCCTCCCAGATTACCTTGGAATCTCCCGTTTCCTTGAACTCCTTGGCGAGAAATGGCAGGGGCCGATCCCAGCTCCAGGCGTCTATTTCCACCACCTTTACTTCCTTCTCCAGGAGATAAAGGGTGCTTTCCCGGTCCATCCCCGCACCCTGGGCATGGTCAATGTAATCTATTTTGGGAATCATGATGGGCGGGTCACTGGGCAGGTCCGGCTCTATGCTAATACTCAAGTCCACAAAGCGTCTGTATCCCATAATAACATCCTTTACTTTAGTGGAAGGGTATGGATGCAACACAGGCATAACAACATCTGATATCCTTTATCTCGCTGAAACGTTATAAGAAACGAAGGTGCCTGTCAAAAATTTCTTCCTGCCTCCCAAATCTTCTGCGACCAATCCCACTTTCTACCGCGTCTGGTCGTGCTGATCTCGCTTGAGCTTTGGTAGATGATCGGGCCTCGGCCTCGACAGGTGGCCCCCGGCAATTTCTTGGAATGCTTGCGGAAGAGTATGAAAAGCGCCCCGTTTTGTAGCTAGGAATGCTGTTCTTACGGGGCAAATAGGCCTCTTAAGAAAGGGGCTATGAAACTGCATCGAGCTAATCGGATTACATTCCAGTGATCGTTCGAGAGGGTAGAGGGACAGCGTATGTGGTGATTAGTTCGGAAGGATTTCATGAACTCCGGGAGTCTCCAGGCCTTTATAGGGGCATTTTGGGGCATGAAAAGGGCGGTTCAAGGCTCAAAAACGCCTATTCTTGGGATGATTATGCTTAGATTCAACAAGGTAGCTCGGTGCGACCCAGGACCAGAAGGACCAAAGGACATTCTCATTGTGTTTTATTTCGAAGCTGGATCTGTTAGGCCACTTATCAAGGCCAGGACATTATGCCCGAGGACCTGGTGATTGTATCCCCCCTCTAGTATGGCGAAACATCCCCCCTTGGACCTGGTCGCCGCAGCCTTTACCATGCGGCCGATCTCTCGGTAGTCATCGGTCCTGAGTGTTCCACCCCAATCATCCTGATGGTTGTCGAATCCTGCTGAAATCCCTATTATCCCCACGTCACAGCCTTCCATCTCCTCCCTGACTTCCTCAAGATATTCATCACGGCTGTGGGCCGAAACATTGTAGACGGTCACATATTCCTTGTCGCAAAGTATGTTGACGGTGCCATCACCAAAGTGAAGATCAATGTCGAGCACGTAGGCGGCGCTGATCCTTCGGTGACTCTTCAGATGTTCAATGGCAATTGCCATATTGTTGAAATAGCAAAAACCCCAGGCAGAATCAGAGGAAGCATGGTGGCCCGGGGGCCGGATCAGGCCGAAGCATGGCTCCTTGAGGCCGATCTCGGCTGCCATGATAGCCCCTCCTGCGGCAAGTGCAGCCACATCATAGACGCCTTGGGCCTTTATCCTTTCAATATGGGATTCGGTATGAACCGCGCTGACCTGCTCTTCTGTTGCAGGCACGGCCTCAACCAGATCCACGGCCGGACCTACCACGTTCATTATAGCCTCCATGCGGCCTTCCCTTGCCGCCGGATCACTGGCATACACCTGGTAAAAAGCCTCGTGGAAGATCACTTTCATGGCCCTCGCCCCCACCTTTTTTGTTTTACACGAAGAACCTGGTTCTCTGGCCAGGATATTCATACAGAAGCAGGATAACATGAGCTTAAGATACAGCAAATGCCTTCAAAAATCACCCCCGGTATTCTCTTGAATCCATATCCTGTTGATCTCTGAACAGGATTTTGGGATTATGACAGAGAGGGCAAGGTAGAAGGAGCGGCTGAAACTTGCATTTTTGACCAGCGTTCTGTTCCAATTATCTATCCCAGTCAGGCCGCTTATGGATTTTGGACAGCAAAAGATAGAAAGGAGGGCGTCATGATCCTTCCTAGAGCTAACCAAGAAGGGAGCGTCTCGGTTGAAAAGGCCATCAGGAGCCGAAGAAGTGTTCGATCTTTCATCTCTAAGCAAATAGAGAAGGAGCAACTTTCCCAGCTCCTCTTTGCGGCCCAGGGAGTAACAGAGGAGTATGGTTTCAAAAGGGCTGCCCCTTCAGGTGGTGCGCTCTATCCCATCGATGTCTACGCGGTGGTGGGAGAGAAGGGGGTGGAGGGCCTTGATGCCGGGATATACCGCTATATCCCACCTGGTCACGAGATTGATCTGGTAGGGGCGGGGGACAAAAGGAAGCAAATCGCCAACGCATCACTCTATCAAAGGTGGATGGCCGAGGCCCCGCTCAACCTCGTGATAACAGCAGAGTACGCCAGGATTTGCTCCAAGTATGGTGACAGGGGCGTCAGGTATGCAATGATCGAGGCAGGGCACGTCGGGCAGAACATATTCCTGGAGGCGGAGGCACTTGGTTTGAAGGCCGGAATCGTGG
>JAFDIC010000341.1 GCA_019308525.1 Deltaproteobacteria bacterium | reverse complement strand
CCGAAGTATTTGATAAGGTTATATACTTCGAGCAGCCTCAATTTCTTCTTCTCCTTATTCTTTCAATCACGCCCCAGATTCCCCTCGGCTCCACCGCAGATATCACCATAATGATGAGGGCATATACGATGAGATCTATTCCCAGCAGACCCGCCTGCGCTCCGAGCCATTCTTTAAGATAACTCTTAAGTGGAATCAATACAGCCGCACCTATGATGGGTCCCCACAGAGAGCCTGCTCCTCCGAGCATTGCCATAAGGGCGATCAAAATTGATATATCGAGGCTCATGGTGTCTTCTGGCTCGATATTCTTTATGTAACACGCATGGAATGAGCCCACCATGCTCACAAAGGCAGTGGCAATGGCATAGGTCTTGATCTTGGCCCGGTGCACATTGATACCCAATGATCTGGCCACATCTTCGTTATCTTTTATGCAGCGAAGCTGAAAACCCAGACGAGAGTTGCGGAACCAGTTGATATAAAAAATGCCCAGGAAGAAGAATCCGGCTATAACATAATAATAGTAGATGTCCTCTTTGAAGATCAGCCTCAAAAAGTCCGGTGGCGAATACTTGATAGGTGAAATCTCGAGTCCACGGGCCGCCCCCACAAACTCCCATACTTGGAACAAGTCCAACAGCACAAGCGAAGTGGCGATGGTGGCAATGGCAAAATAGTGGCCCTTTAGGCGGAACAGAGGGTACCCGATTATGAAGGACCATCCCACGGCAAGGCTCATGCCTATGGGCATGGAGACCCAGAAGGGGATGTCCCATCGAATCAGCATGACCGCTGTGGTATAGGCACCTATTCCCACGTATTGGGCTTTTCCGAGATCTACCTGACCACCGTATCCACCTATGGTGTTCCATCCCATGCCATAAAGGGAGAACATGAGAAACTGGATCATTGTGGCCATGGCAAAGGATGAGTGGGGGAACAGGGGAAAGGCAAGTATAAATGCTGCACCGCATGCCGCAACCACAAGGTCAATGCGGGGAAAATCTGAGAAGTCAAGTGCGTTTTTTAATGCTTCCACCCAAACAACCCGCTGGGCCTAATAACCATGATGATGAAGTATGCCAAGTACACGAAGGTATACTTGAATGAGGTCATCGGCACATTTATCATCCAATCCCAGCTTAACGTGTACGTTAAGAAGTCCCATATTCCGGGGATCTCCATGATCAGGCCTACCACGATGCTTGCGAAAAGTGCCCCTGGAACACTCCCGAATCCACCCAGGGCCACTATGGCAAAGGCAATCATGGTAAAAAGAAGCCCCACAAAAGGATTTACCGACCAAAAATTAACGATTAAGGCCCCCGCCACCGTGACAGATCCTCCACCAATGCCCCAAGCAAGGGCGTTCATCCGCTCTGTGGCAATGCCCATGTACCTTGCTGCCTGGGAGTTCAGGGATGTGGCGGTCAGAGCTTTTCCCAGCTTTGTCCGGTTCATCAGCAGCCATACCGCCAAGAACGCGATTACTGACAGGCCGGCGGCTGCCAGCTTCGTGGCAGGGATAATGACTCCCATTCCAAGGTCAAAGCTTTTTCCCACCAACAATCCATGGTGAAGTGCCCTGTCCTCAGAGCCAAAGATGAGGAGCGCCAGGTTACGCAAGAAAAGCATCAGGCCAAAGGTGCCAAGCAACTGTGCCACCATAGGGCCCCTTAAAAGGAACTTTACAAATCCATAGTAGCAAATGACTCCCAGCAGGAATCCAACGGCAGCGGCTACAGGCAACGCAAGCAATGGGTCAATTCCAACCGCCTTGGCAGTAAGGAGGCCAGTGTACATCCCTATCATCAAAAATTCGCCATGGGCAAAATTCACTATGTCCATGACGCCGAAGATAATGGTCAGCCCCAAGGCCACCAAGGCCAGGACCATGCCGATGAGCACACCTGCCGCTATGGAGCTAATTAGGATATCCATAGATTACCTGAGACCTATAGCATAAAACCACCCGTGCCTGGCACAAACGGCCAAAGACACGGGTGGGTGAATCCTAACGATTAGTATCCAGGGAACGGGTAGATCATATCAGCTGACGAGACATCAAAGGGATAAACAATCTCAAGGCCGACTGTTCCGTCCTTTTGCTTCTGGTACTGGCCGATCAAGCCGGAGCCCAGAGTATTTTGTCCAATCTCGTCGCCAGAGGTGGAAAACTTGATTCCCTTCCAAGGTACTACCAGCTCTTTGCCGGGAATATAGATGGTATTTGCTGCTCTCTGGATATCAGCAGGCTTTGTAGATCCTGCCTTTTCCAGGAGGTAAACCCAGGTCTGCAGCCCCGTAAAGGCCCTTGCCGAGGCGCCTCCCAGGTCATTGCCCGTTTTCTCTTTGTACATCGCGTTCACAAGTCCGGCCAGTTTCTTTATCTCCACAACCTTGGGCAAGAAAACCGTCCGGGTGAGTATGCCGACAATATTGTCGCCAAGGGTCTTGCGGAATTCGGGTTTCTCGAATCCTGCATCCTGACCCCAAATGATCTTGGGATGGGCCCTCTGGGCCTTGAGGGTCTTGACCATTAGAATGGCATCAGAGGTATAAGAGGCAAAAAGCATTACGTCGGGCCTTGCGGCCTTCAGGGAACGAACCTCACTTGAAAGGTCCGTTGACTTCGCGGCGTAAAGGATGGATTTTCGCACCCTGAAGCCATACTCTTTTGCAAGTTGGGCAATCAATTGTGATACATGGGAACCCCACTCGGTCTTTTCGCATGCAGAGGCGATATTCGTGATTTCCTTCTTTGCAACCGCTTTCACCCCCCTTACCTTACCATCGGTAAGGCCATTGAGGAACTCGAACAGGTCTTTTGTAAACCACTTGTCATGAGGGGTGGTGCGCCAGAACCACTTAAAGCCCCTTTTGGTAAGTGCGGGTGAGGTGGAAGAAGTGTTGATCATGGGAACCCCGTACTGCTCGCAAACGGATGACACGGTTTTGGTCACTGAACTAAAGTAGCACCCCATGATTCCGTCCACCTTATCGTCTAAGATCAGCTTCTTTGCCAAGTCCGCGCCCAAGGTGGGATTGCCCTCGTGATCTTTGAAAATCAACTTAATCTTGGCCCCCCCCAGGCTCTTTATTCCTGCATTTTGGGCCATGGCCATGGGAAGATCGGGATAAACCTTATTCGCAATCTCTGCGGCCAGCTCAGTTCCCGCCCGAAGTTCTCGCCCGGCTGCCGCAGCTCCTCCCGTAAGGGGAAAAATGACACCGATTTTGATTTCCTTCACAGCCCAGGCCCCAGAAGGTATCAGCAGACCAGAGATTGCTATCAAGCCAAAGAAAACTATCAATAACTTTCCCTTTCCTTTCATGTTTCCCTCCTTTGCTTTAAAAAATGATTAACCCATCCCCCCAAGAAATTTTCCTATGAGGAGACCGCCCAACAGACCCCATTTGGAACTGAGGATTCGTGCAGACGAAATATACACAGAATATATTTGATGTCAAGACCGGGAGTCTGCCCAGAAATTAACCCTGAAGTTGGTGCAAAATTGCAATATTGAGCAGTTAGAGGTGTTACGAAGCGGGAACAGCGATTTTTTGAGAAATGGGGGCTTCTTTAGGTGAGGCCACTGCCATTGATCTTCGCTGAAGGTATCCAGAACAACTCAGACTCTCCTGCCCTCAACACACTCACCGAAACATTATTCAACGTTGTTGACTATGTTGAATTATGGTTTTGAAAACCTGCTAATCACTTTGGAAATGGCAGAGGTAGTGACCAAGTTGACCCGAAATTCTTACAGGAGCAAATTCATATTGCTCACCCAATTGGCATGTTATTTCTTCCCTCCTCTAAATACTGAATTGTTGGGACCAAAACACCGACTGATCTATTCTTTCCGTTCGGACAAGAAATACAGAGCCATCTTCATCTGCCTGCCTGAAGACAAAGTGGAAATAATTGCTGTGACAAAGCACTACCGTCTCCTCCACTTTGGCGACATCCTGAAGGTAGCTCGCAGAAGATACCGTCAGTTTGTCAAAAATGGAACAGATCAGGGCAGACGCCCTGAATTCCAAGAAGGCGGTTTGATCCGAAGTGCTGGGGGTAACAAAGGGGGCCTGCTTGGTCGAAAGAAGCAAGAGCGTGAGAACGGGGATGAAAGAATACTTGGCAGTGGAGATTTTGTGGAAAGGGTCCTGGAACGGGCCGATGAACTTGAACAAAAAATAACAAATAACTTGACGTTAGACGCATTATTTCAAAAAGTGTCAATAGAGATGGGAATGGAGTCAAAGGAGCTTTTGTCATCAAGTAGAAGGGTAAAAGTCAGCAAGGCCCGCTCTATTGTATCGTATTTGGCCGTGAGAGAGATGGGTTATCGAAGGGTAGAAATAGGCCGACTTCTGAATCTAAGCGGTCCGGGAGTGAGTAAATGTGTTGAGAGAGGCAAGAAAATAGTTGACGATGATCAAAGCCTTCGATATAAATTAATTTGTTAACAATGTCCCCTATTCCGTTTATTTGCGAACATGA
>JAFDIC010000340.1 GCA_019308525.1 Deltaproteobacteria bacterium | reverse complement strand
CAAGCCGTTGTTTGCAAAGATGGCAGAATATGATCTCCCCATATGGGTGCATCCCGCCCGTAGTGCCAATTTCCCGGACTATCTTACCGAAGATAAATCCAAGTATGAAATCTGGTGGACCTTTGGATGGCCCTATGAGACGAGTGTATTCATGGCTCGATTGGTATTTGGATACTATTTTGACGAGTTTCCCAATCTCAAGATCATTACCCATCACATGGGGGGCATGGTCCCTTATTTTGAGGGCCGTGTGGGTCCCGGCTGGGATCAGCTAGGGGCCCGCACGTCGGACGAAAACTACAGCGTCATCCTCAAGAAATTGAAGAAACCCCACCTGGAATATTTCAAGATGTTCTATGCAGACACAGCCCTTTTTGGCTCGCTTTCGGGGACAAAATGTGGTCTGGACTTTTTTGGTGTTGACAACGTTCTATTTGCCTCAGACAGCCCTTTTGATCCTGAAAAAGGACCGGGCTATATACGTGAGACAATCAGGATTATTGATGCTTTGCCTATTTCTGATGAGGACCGCCAGAAGATCTTTGAGGACAATGCCAGAGGGCTTTTGAAACTGTGAGAAATAGAAAACCAGAGATAATGACCGAGAAGCAGCGTGTCGAAGCATTGCTAAGGCGGGAAAAGCCAGACCGTGTACCCATTTATCCCTTTGCGATGGGATTTGCCACTGTATATGCCGGGACCTCTGTCGCGGATGCATTCAACAAGCCTGAGGTTTCTCTCGCTGCACAGCGAAAGACCTGTGAAAATTTTGGTTGGCTCTTCATGCCGGTAATAGGCTACGCTTCTTTCGGAAGCTGGGAGTTTGGAGGAGAAATCAAATGGCCGAGTTCAGAGTTTGATATGGCCCCGATGGTGACACGCCGGCCAGTGGAAACTGAAGAAGATGCCTGGGAGCTGAAATTACCCGATGTGAGAACCGCTGGTATGGTGCCTTTCCAAATGAAGTTTTTCAAGCTCTCAAATCAGGAACGCCTTGATAATAAACCTTTTGGGACACTATGTTATGCTGGGGGTCCCTTTACCAAGGCAAGCAATGTTGCCGGTCCAGAGAACTTTTGCAGGTGGTTGATAAAGAGACCGGAGGCGGCCCACCACGTGCTGAGGCTTATGACCGACTTTCTGAAGAACCTCATCGACTACTGGAAAGACAACCTTGGTATCGAAGGCGTTCTGCCTTGGGGTGCTGACCCATTTTCTTCCAATCAGATGATATCTCCAAGACAATTCGAGCAGTTTGCCATGCCCTATACCAGGGAACTAAACGAAAAAATTCTGTCTCTTGGGTACAGACATATCTTTTGCCACATTTGTGGCGAACAGAACCTGAATCTACCATACTGGGCACAATTGCCTTTTGGTGATCCTGGCCTCCTGAGTTTCGGTCATGAGGTAGAGCTTGAAACAGCGGCAAAATACTTCCCCGATGATATCATAATGGGGAACCTGAATCCGTCTATCATCCAGTCAGGGACACCGGAAGATGTTTACGAAGCATCTCGAATAGTTATTGAGAAGGGAAAGAAGTTGCCTGGAGGCTTCATATTTTCACCCGGCTGTGAGATGCCTCCTCAGGCGCCTTTAGAAAATGTCAGGATGATGACAAAGGCCGTTCATGATTTTGGTTGGTATGATTTGTGCCCAAGTGCAGAGGTTTGGTGAGATTTGGGTGATTGTTGGCATTTAACATCAAATCTGAAAGGAGGGTCGACAATGAGGCACAAGAACCTATTAACCGTGGCAGGAATTATTTCCTTGAGCCTGATGGTGGTACTCACGTCTCTTGAGATGGCTCAGGCCAAAGAGAATGTAATTAACCTGAAGCTCGCGAACTATCTTCCTCCTCAAACTGCGCATACGAAAATATTTGCAGAGTTTATAAGGGATTTGGAAGAGCGCACCGAAGGACGCATCAGGGTCAAGTATTTCAAGGGCGGCTCACTGCTCAAGGGCACCACGATGTATAAGGGAATAGAATCGGGACTTGCAGATATTGGCTTTTCACATATCTACTATACACCTGGTCGAATGCCTGTTACAGAGCTGGCCGGTCTGCCAATCGGCTCCCCAAGCGCATGGGTTAACTGTCATGTTTTGAATGACTTCTACTTCAAATTCCGGCCAAAGGAATGGGATAAGGTGAAGGTTCTTTGGCTGAGCGGGACTACGACTGCCGTAATTACTACCAAGAAGCCTGTTCGAAAGATGGGAGATCTCAAAGGGATGACAATCAGGGCACCCGGGATTGTTGGGGCGGTTGTCAAGGCGTTGGGCGGTACACCTGCCCCCACACCCATGTTGGAAACATATGATGGGATTGCGAAGGGGGTACTTGATGGAGTCTATGGCAACTATGAGATTCTCAAGGCAATGCGGATCGCTGAGGTCGCGAACTATTCCACCTTTTGCAGGAAGATAGGTGCCTCCTTTCCCTTTTATACTATCATGAACAAGAACAGCTATAGAAAACTACCGCCTGATTTGAAGGAGATCTTCGATCGCCTCTGTGGAGAATACGCGGAGAGATTTGCCCTGATGTGGAATCAGATAGAGTTTGGCGGGAAGAGCTTCGGCGAATCAAAGGGTATGGAATTCATAGATATATCTGGCGAAGAAGCGGTAAGATGGGTAAAGGCTGTACAAGTTGTCATCGAAAACCAGATAAAGAAGTTAGCGGGAAAGGGATTTCCCGAGTCGGATGTCAGGAACTGGGTCTCGTTTCTGAAGGAGAGGAATGAATATTATGCAAAGAAACAGATCGAATACCGGATACCCTAGCTCAGCGACCCTGACGGAATGAAGCCTGAGAATATCTTGAAGTGATACCCTAATCGAGTCAAAACTCGGCTAGGGGTTATCTGTTATTGGTTGTTAGTTACTTGCTTGGGGAAATTGCCAATAGAATCTCCTTATTACTTCAGAACTCTTGACCTGTATGGAAGCTTATGCCTGACAGCGAAGGCTGAGGGCGAATGGCGGTTACACCTCTGTCACGCAGGGCTTCCAGACGTTGTAATCGAGCGGACACCGTGAAGATTGGTTAAGCCATATGACTTTTCTGGAAAAATTTGAAAGGTTCAACCGACTAATTGGTGGTCTAGTGGAGTCGATAGGCATTTTCGCCTACCTTTTGATTATGGGGATTACTTGTGTCGATGTCGTGGGGGCCAAACTATTTCGAAGCCCTGTCTCCGGTGCCATTGATATTGTTATGCTGGCCCAGCTTGTGGCTATCTCCTTTGCTGCCCCTATTACCCTGATTACGGGCAGACATGTACAGGTGGAATTTTTCGTCATTCTGCTGCCTAAATGTTTGCGGCCCGTTCTCGATTGCATCGTTAACTTTCTCGGATTGACCCTTTTTATTTTGATCGTTTGGCGCCTTTTTGTTTTCGGATATTCGCTTCAAACAGGGGGAGAGGAAACCGCCACGGCCTATATTCCTCTCTATCCTTTTGTTTACAGTGCTGCTGTCGCAATTTTTCCGATGTGCCTGGTTTTTCTATGCCGATTCATCGATTCCGTCAGTAGGGCGGGCAGGAAATGAGTCCCGAAACTGCCGGCATAGTTGGCATTGCACTGCTCCTTGTGCTTTTTCTTATCAAAGTACACATTGGATTTGCCATGGCTGTTGTGGGGTTTATGGGGATTCTTTCTCTATCCGGCGCTGAACCCGCCTTGACCCTTTTAGCACAAGATATCTACGAATCATTTACCTCCTATCCATTATCCGTGATCCCCATGTTTGTCCTCATGGGTTCCTTCGCCTTCGCCTCAGGCATAAGTCAGCGGCTCTATGATACCACCTATACATGGGTTGGACAGCTTCGAGGCGGCCTAACCATTGCTACTGTGCTTGCCTGTTCCAGTTTCGCTGCCATATGCGGATCGACCGTCGCAACGGCTGCTACTATGGGCAAGATAGCGCTTCCGGAGATGAAGAGATACGGCTATAATGACACACTGGCCACGGGTACTGTTGCGGCTGCCGGGACACTTGGCATTCTCATTCCGCCAAGCACTGTGCTCGTTGTGTACGGGATACTGGTGGAGGAATCCATAGGCAGATTATTTATCGCCGGAGTACTCCCCGGTATCCTTCTCAGTCTATTCTTTGTTGGTGTCGTGGTTCTTGTTTGCCTCAAAAATCCTCACTTGGGACCTCCAGGCAAGCCCACCAGTTGGAAGGCGAAAGTCAAAGCGACGTCAGGCATTGTTGAGGCGGTCATTCTTTTTCTTTTGGCCATCGGGGGATTGTTTTTGGGCTGGTTCAGCCCGACACAGGCTGGATCCATTGGCGCCGGAGGTGCCCTGATAATCGGTCTGATTCGAAGCGAACTCACCTGGCAAAGATTCTTGGAGGCCACTAGAGACGGTTTGCGAACGTCCTGCATGGTCCTGTTTATTCTTTTTGGAGCCGTTGTGTTCGGCCACTTTCTGGCCCTATCCAACGTTCCCTTTCTTATGGCTGATTGGGTAGGAAGCCTCCCCATCCACCGAATGGCCATCATGGGTGTCAT
>JAFDIC010000339.1 GCA_019308525.1 Deltaproteobacteria bacterium | reverse complement strand
GCTGGCACAGATGATGGAAAGGGAAGTGGCCAATCCATCCACCCCGTCAAAGAAATTCATGGCATTCGTGAGACCTACTATCCAAAGCACCGTGATAGGTATATTGAGAAAAGGGGCCCAGGCCTGGTTATAGAAAAAGGTCAGCCTGATGTCCCCCAGGATGATGACGAAAAGGGCCACCAGGATCTGTAAGGTAAACTTCCATGGGGCAGGGATAGGACGAACATCATCCAGCAGGCCGATCAACAGTATCATGGTCGCTCCGAGGAGAAGTATTTTCATGCCGGGGAGAAACACGCCGTTCATTACCAACGCCAAGCAAAAGGCCACGTATATTCCAAGTCCGCCCAACAAGGGAGTCGGTCTTTCGTGGATTTTTCTCCAGTTCGGCCTGTCCAGGATATCGAACCGGTAGGCAACCTTGATGCAGAAGGGCATAACAAAATAGGAAACAAGAAAGGCGAGTGCAAAGATATACTGCCACCTCAGACCTGAGTTAAAGTAGAAGGTCCTGACCCAGGGGGTGGCCAGCAGCAGTATGAGCAAACCAATGAAGGATTGCCACAGCATCTTATTGTTCAAGGTTCACTCCCTTCTTGCCAAGTATTTCCCGGTAAACGCCCTCAATCGCCTGGACCATCTGTCTTGCACTGTATTTATCGCATATCTTCTCCAGTCCGGCCCTTCCCATGGCCCTTGCCAGGGCCCTGTCATTCAATAGCTTCACTATGGAGCCCGCGAGGGCATCCGTATCACCGGGATTGATCAGAAAGCCGTTTCTTCCGTCCTCTACCAGATCAGGTATGCCTCCCACACGGGTGGCCACCACGGGTTTCTCCATTGCCATGGCCTCCAGGAGGACGCGCCCCATACCTTCGAAGAAGGATGGAAGCACCGCGACGTCGAAAGTGGACATGATCCCCGGCACGTCCTCTACGAACCCGGTAAAGAGAACAGATCCATCCAATCCGAGAGCCTTTGTCTGGGAGGTCAATTCACCCAGGAGGTAACCCTCCCCCACGATCACAAGCCTTGCATTTTCCACCTCTTGGGTGACCTTCTTGAAGGCGGTGATAAGCACCCTGTGGCCTTTTCCTTCCCAAAGCTTTGAAACCATCCCCACAACCGCATCCCCGGGCCCAAGATTCCACTTCCTTCGATGCCTCCTTTGCTGCTCTTCACTCAGCGGACGGAAGCGATCCAGATCAATGCCGCTATAGATTTTGACGATTTTATCCTTCGAAGATATCCTCTCCCCAATCGCCCAATCTATCAAGGGTTGGGAGATGAAAATCATCTTGTCGCACCAGTGAGCTGCCAAACGTTCCAGGTTTCTAAATAGGGCTCGGCGCCAAAAGGGCTCTTCGGCATGAAAGGCAAATCCGTGAACAGTATGGATAACGGCACAAGTGCCCGCTAGCTTGGCAGCCAGACGACCAGTAAAACCTGCCTTGGAATTATGCGTATGTACTATATGAAAAGAGTTCTTTCTCAAGAACGACCATATGTCCATTGTGACCAGGGAGTCCCGCAAAGGGTCTACTGGCTGAACCATGTTTCTGAAAGTGGTTACTTTCATGCCGTTACCTACCACGAGATCTATGAGCGGGCCACCAGGGGCGCAGGCCAGCTGGACTTCGAAACGGGATTTGTCCATTCCTTCCATTGTCAGAAAAGTGTTGATCCCTGAGCCGCTTATTATGGGCAGCGTGTGTATGTGCAGCACCCTTATCATGTCCTCTAAATGAAAACCGATGACAAGAAAGAGGTGGTTTGCCCTATTGGCCTCCCCGGACCTTGTCGTAGGTTTCGGAGATCCTATGGGCTAGCCTGTCGAGACTGTATTTGCGTATGTATTCCCAGCTCTTCTTGTCCTTGAAAAAGAGATATGTCCTGGATATTTTGGTCAGGAATATGTTGAAGTCCTCGTCGTCCACCTGAATCCGGCCCACGGAGAAGAGGTCGGGCTTCCTGTAAGTTGGACACTGGGTCAGGAACGCCCTGTACCCTGCTGACCTCAAGGCATCTCTTATCCCCGGGCTGGGTACACCCTCTTTGCAACCAAAGTAACGAACTTCAACCCCAAGGTTGTCTTCCAGTCTCTTCTTGAAGTCGAAGATGTATCCTTTTACCACGTCTTCGGGTATTTCATTGATGTTCCACGCGGCATCCTCGTAGGCGCCAATGATGACGGCACCCTTTACGAGTTCTCTGAGGTGCCCCCAATCCATGTAAGGTACAACTTGGCCGCCCATCTTGATCTCCCTGCCTACGTTCAGGGGATTTATGAGGACCGTGGCCGAGAAGCCCAGCTCGAACAACAGGGGATAAGCTCGGGCATAGAAGTCTAGGTATCCGTTATCGAAGGTCAAAGAAACGGGCCTGCCTTGTTTCAGATCTGTTCTTTTCATCATGTAATCGACGGCCTCATCTGTAGAGATTACCTTGAAGTCGTTTTCTGACAGGTGTTCCACCTGTCTCTGGAAGCTATTGAGGGAAAGCCATAGCCTGTGGATATGAGGTGAATCGCTTACGTTCTGGTACTGAATGACGGATAGAGTTCGGAGTTTCATTTTATATCGGATAGAATGATAATTAAAATAAATTATAGCAAATAATAACTAAAAATCAAAGCCCATTTTAGGCACGATAGACTATTGCAAAGTTGAGGGAAAGGTGGTAACTAATCAAAACCTAGCGATTGCCTATGAAATCGGACGTAAGACACGGCAAAAGTATAACGTGGAGGGCAAAGATATGGAATGCAAGACAGCCGATGACGTGATGCGTGTGGTCGAAGAGAAGAAGGTCACGTTCATACAGTTTTGGTTCACGGATGTCCTGGGAGTCCTGAAGAGCTTTGCGGTTACCCCTTCCGAGCTGGAAGAGGGATTGACGGAGGGTATGGGCTTTGACGGATCTTCCATAGAAGGATTCGCAAGGATCCAGGAAAGCGACATGATCGCAAAACCCGATCCCACCACCTTTCAATTGGTCCCTTGGCGAAGCCAAGATGAGCCCGTAGCAAGGATGTTGTGCGATATCCTGAATCCCGACGGGAGCCCCTACCAGGGCGACCCCAGGTACGTCTTCAAGCGCCTGCTGAAGAAGGTCGCAGATGCAGGGTTCACGTTTTACCTGGGACCGGAACTGGAGTATTTCTACTTCAAGGACAACAAGGGCTGTGAAACAATCGATTCCGGAGGATATTTTGATACGCGGCCCCTGGACCTGGGTAGTGACTTGCGAAGGGACACCATCTTTGCCCTCCAATCCATGGGTATCCAGGTGGAATACAGCCACCACGAAGTGGCACCCAGTCAGCACGAGATTGATCTGAGGTATGACGAAGGACTGAAAATGGCTGACAAGACAATGACTTACAGGGTAGTCGTAAAGGAGATAGCCCGGCAACACGGCTTCTATGCTACCTTCATGCCCAAGCCCATTTTTGGTCAGAACGGCAGTGGCATGCATGTCCACCAGTCCCTTTTCAGGGGAGACCAGAATGCATTCTATGACCCGACGGACATGTATAACCTTTCGGATATCGCCAAGCACTATATAGCGGGACTCATGCATCACGCCCCTGAGATCACCTCCATTACCAACCAGTGGGTCAATTCTTACAAGCGACTGGTACCGGGATACGAGGCACCCGTGTACGTATCGTGGGCAAGGAGAAACAGGTCCGCAATGATCAGGGTGCCCATGTACAAGCCCGGCAAGGAACTCGCCACCAGGATCGAATTTCGTTCCCCTGATCCTGCATGCAATCCCTATCTGGCATTTGCGGCCATGTTGGGGGCGGGAATGTCGGGCATAGAGAAGAAACTGGAGCTTCCGGACCCCATTGAGGAAGATATCTTTGAAATGAACCCGGCGGAAAGGCGGGCCTACGGGATCACCGACTTGCCCGGCAACCTCTATGCCGCTATCCTTGAGACCGAGAAAAGCGAGTTGGTGAGGCAAGTCCTCGGGGACCATATCTTTGAAAAGTTCATAGAGAACAAGAAAATCGAATGGGATCAGTACAGGACCCATGTAAGCCAGTACGAGATTGAGAGGTATTTGCCTGTCCTGTAAAGGCCCTTCGCCCGGATTGGGACCTCAAGCCAGGTAACTCACCCAAGGGTGCCCAATCGTCTTTCCAGAAACTCCTTTACCTGCCTGGGGTCGGCCTTGCCGCGGGTCTTTTTCATTACCTGGCCTATCAGGAACTTGAGAACCTCCCTTTTTCCGCCCAGGATCTGTGAAACGGGACCGGGATTCTCTGCCATTACCTCATCTACCGTCTTGCCGAGGACATCGCCGTCCTTGATGGCTTCCAGGCCCTTTGCCGAGATGATGCTTTCGGGCGGTTCACCGCTCCTGAACATCTCTTCCAGGACCGTCCTGGCGGTCATCTCCGTAATGCTACCCCTGGTTATGGAGTTTATGAGGGATGCAAAGTCCTGGTGGCTTACGGGACACCTCTCAATAGGGATGGAGGCTGACTTGAGCAATCTGAACAGCTCCTTTATGATCCAACGGCTTAGTTTCTTTCTGTCTTGGCAAAGGGGAGCACA
>JAFDIC010000338.1 GCA_019308525.1 Deltaproteobacteria bacterium | reverse complement strand
AGCGATCCCCAGGTAGATGCCCAGTTCAGTATCCCCTATACGGTGAGTGCGGCCCTGGTTCGCGGTGACGTCTTCTTGGAGGATTTCGAACTGGATCAGATCATGGATGAAGAGATTAACGCCTTGGCCCGACGTGTCAAGGTCGTGCCGGACCCGGCCCTGGCTGAAAAGGACATTCTCCATTCCACCGTGACCATCAGGAAAAAGGACGGCCGTGCAGACAGGGCAGTCGTAAAAGTCCCCTTGGGGAACCCGGCAAACCCCCTTGATATGGACTGGTGCCGGAAGAAATTCGCAAAATGCGTGAGATTCAGTAGGATCGATTATGATACAAGGAAATCCCATGACCTGCTTTTTGCTATAGACAGGCTGGAGCAACTTAGCGACGTGGGTCTCATCGCTGCGGCCACGGAGGCATGATACCGCCTATGGCTGCTGCCGGACACCCTGCTGACGCAGGAGCGGTTACCAACGATACTCGGAGCGGATATCCTATGACAAAGACCACAGCACATGCCGGAAAAAGTCGGGGGAGGCTTCAATGCCTGTTGATGGAAAAAGGCTGAAAAGGGACCTGGCGAAAATTGTTGGTAAGGAACACGTATTCATTGACAGGCCCACCTCTCTGGCCTATGCCAAGGACGTCATGCCCTGGGACGTGGAAGCACACAATATACCCTATGCTGTCGTCAGACCGGCCAACAGCCGGGAAGTATCCATGATACTCCGGTATGCCAACGGGAGAAATTTTCCGGTCCACATACATGGCTCCGGGACATCCCTGGTGGGGCTGGGACGGCCCAAGGCTCGTTGTATTGTCCTTGATACCGGAAGGATGAAGGGGCTTCAGGTCTTTCCAGACCGGGGATATTTTGAGGTGGGACCCGGATACCATATCGCCAAATTGAGAGCAGATCTTAGGCCTTATAACGCCCTGCTCCCCGCATTTCCGGGAAGTGAACCCATAGCTACTATCGGGGGAGCTGTTTCCGTAAACACTAGCGCCCATGCTATTGACGCAGCGTTGTTCAAGCCGGGAGATTATGTGCTCGGCATGCAAGTGGTACTCCCGACCGGAGAGGTCCTGGAGACCGGGACCGAATCGACCCGGAAACCGGCAGGGATCGAGGCAACCAAATTCTTTGTGGGCTCTGAAGGACTCCTCTGCGTTATCACCAGGATAAGAATGCGACTGGTCCCCCTGCCCCATATGACGAACATGGTTGCCTATTATGAAAACACGGAACATATCCTCGACACCGTCATGGCCATGTACCGGAAGGGGGCTCCTGTCCCGATGTTTTTTGAATACCTGGATGAGAACTCGTCCAGGATCGGTTTCGAGGCCGTGGGGCTGGACCCGCCTTCCGGGGCCGTGGCCATGGTGACCATGCACTCTTCCACCCGTGCCGGTTGTGATGAGAAGTCCAGGGCATTCCTTGATTTCTTGAAAGATGGCAACCCCATTGAAGCCGCGATCATGAGCGACGAAGCGGAATGGGGCCGCATATGGACCAGCCGGGCAGAGGCCGGTAACTACATTTACCGGTTGGGTTCTACATTTGGAAGTGAAATCACGGTGAGGGTCGATAAACTCAAAGCGGCCTTTCGCGAGGCCAGGGATATCATCTTGAACCTTGAGAGCGTCAAGGGCAACGAGTTCTATTCATTCGGGCACATCGGAGCGCCCACCATTCACGCCTATGCCTTTATCCCCACGAGGGATCTCCCCAACGAACAAAAGATCGCTATTGCCACAGAGGTCAGGGAAAAAACCGAGGCCCTGAATGTAAAATACGGTGGGTGCGGTGGAGAATGGGGCCTGACCGCCCAGAGGGTCCCGTTCCTGAAAAAGAAATACGGCGATACATATTTTGACCTCCTGGTCAACCTCAAGAAAACCTTCGACCCCAACAATATCCTGAACCGAGGGAACCTGGAGGGCTGGATGTGAACCCGACAGAGGAGGCAAGAGAGACCCTGCTCAAGGAGACCGCAGGGTGCAGGGGATGCAGGTTTTGTGTTGACGTATGCCCCACATATCAGGCGTCGGATGGGATGGAATCCATGTCTGCTTTCGGCAGGCTGCAGATCATCAGGTACCTGCTCACGGGAGCCCTTGATTTTGACGACGCACTGGCATATCTGCTTTACAGTTGCCTTCAGTGCAGGCGCTGCGAAGTGGTGTGTAGTAGCAAAGGACAGAACCTGGAAATATGCAGGATGATTCAACTGGCGAGAAATCTCCTGTCCCGGGACCTGGTTAAAGAAAGCAACCATGAAAGGTACTAAGCCGCTCATATTAAACGCCCTGTCAGCCCTCAGGAAGAACATTGACCGTACCGGCGATCCACTGGGGTTCAAGGGGGTCTACTGGACCAGGTGGGCAGAAGATCGCAAGTTTCCGGACAAGGGCATGACTCTTTTGGTCACGGCAAGGATGTATCAGATGCTGCCGTACATCACCCAGGCAGCAGAGCTGATGACGACAGCAAGGCCCATCATTTCACGGAAGGGCCTAGGCTTTTTTCTGGACATGGGGAATCGCTTGGCAGGAGAAAGCCTGATCCGCCTGAAGGCCAGGGGCGCCCATAGGATAAAGGAAAAAGGGACAAAAACCCTCCAGGGAATAGCTGCCGCGCTGGATGCCGCCGGGCATAGTCTCGCATACTTGTATGACGCGGAGCCTTACAGTGGCATCCTCCTGTACGATCTCGGGCTGAACGACTATGTGGTGCACCACATAAAGGGGGTGTACCGCCTGTTCAAGAGCCGTGGCGTGGAGGAGGTGATCTGCGTGGATCCCCATACCACCTTCATGCTGAAGGAAATCTTTCCCAGATATATCGGAAGCTACGACCTACGGGTGAGGCATTACCTCGAGGTCGTGGCCCCGGAGATAAACCGCTCCGGAGTCACTGACCGGAGTCTCATCCCGAAAAAACTTGTTATTCACGACTCATGCGTCATGACGAGGGACCTGGGCATGGTAGAAGAGGTCCGAAGGGTTTGCGCTGCCTTGAAAATCACGCTCCTTGAACCTGAAAACACAAAAACAGACACCGCCTGTTGCGGGGGGCCTGTGGAATACGCCTTCTCAGATCTCACGCGCCAGATTTCCTCCCTCCGAATGAATGAGCTTGCCCGTATCCACAATGAAATACTGGTCACATGTCCCATATGCCTGGTCAACCTGTCGAAATACGAAGAATCCCTCGGAGTAAGAGTGTGGGACATGGGAGAAATCCTTTTTGAGCACCTGGCAGAGCTTTCGAGCCCAAGGATTTTCTAGGAAAAAAGGACGGGGAATCACATGCACTTCAGGCAAGACAGGATGACCAGCCAGGAAAGAATTGAGGCCCTGTTTAGCTATCAGAGGCCTGATCGGGTCCCTCTGGGGGCCATGAGTACGGGATTCCACACCCGCAACGCTGGATATACGGTTGCGGACGCCTATGACAATCCTGAGAAGAGCTTTCACGCCATGCAATGGACCTCTGAGCAATACTGCTGGGACCCGGTACCTCAATATTCCGGCCATACTATTCTGGGCGCACTCGATTTCGGGGGCGAGGTCCGCTTGCCCAGGGGAGAATACGAGGGAGCACTCGTAATCAAGGCCCATCCCGTTCAAAGAGAAGAAGACGTCCGGACTCTCAGAATGCCCGATCCCAGGAGAGCCGGACGAATCCCAAAGGCCATGCATTTCTCCCGGCTGCAGATGGAACAGGGCCTCCCTGTTTTCTTCTTCTCCAGATCCCCCTTCTCCATGGCCGCAACCATTTGTGGCCTTGAACAATTCTGCAAATGGATGATCAAGAAACCGGAACTCTGTGACCGACTTATGAGGTTGGCCTTAGAGCATATCTTCAACGTCCTGACTTACTGGGTGGAAACATTCGGAACGGGACCCATTTTTCTATGGATGAGCTCTCCCAATGAATCCAACCAGGTCGTTTCGCCCAGGCACATGGAGAAATTTGCCCTCCCATACCACATGGAGTACCACAGGAGACTTGATGCTTTGGGAATAAAGCGATTTGGGTTTCACATTTGTGGCGACCAGAATCTTAATCTTCCCTGCCTTGCAGATGCCTCTCCATGGCCCCACCCCTCTGTGCTCAGCTTCGGCCATGAAGTCGATCTTGATAAGGCCGCAAAGTATTTTCCCGAGGATATCATCTTCGGAAATATTGAGCCTGCCGTGATACAGACCGGGAGCCCTCAGAAAGTCTACGAGCTCTCCAAAGCCGCAGTCCAGAAAGGCAAAAAGGCCCCAGGAGGCTTCATCTTAGGCCCAGGGTGCGGTCTTCCTCCCACTGCACCACCGGTCAATGTTTATGCCATGACCAAGGCTGTTAACGACTTCGGATGGTATGACTGACACCGAGAAGACCTGCTGCCCCCCCCTTTTTCCGTCAAATGACGAGGGGCTTCTATGGTTTCGACGTCCGATCATCAATGCCCTGGTTCATTCGACCATGGAGAGCCTGACATATTGATTCCGTTCCTCCACGCTCGAACCCTTGTTAGGCAACCGAGGAGATGAAAGAGAGACGTATCCCCTTAACGCTT
>JAFDIC010000337.1 GCA_019308525.1 Deltaproteobacteria bacterium | reverse complement strand
GGTGGTGCGAGAGAGGGGAGTCGAACCCCTACGGGTTGCCCCACTGGATCCTAAGTCCAGCGCGTCTACCAGTTCCGCCACTCTCGCACAGACGGCCAATATTCTTATGCTTTTCCCAGGTCATGTCAAGTTCTATGGAACCAGGAATTTTTGGTCAAATTGTTGAATATAGTCCTTGATGAGGCCCTGATCTGCGAAGCTGAAATAGGCGTTGTGGCCGATGATCACGTGATCCAGGATCTGGATGGACAGGAGGCGGGCGGACCAGACCAGGTCCCTGGTTAGCTTCATGTCCTCATGTGACGGTGCGGGGTCTCCTGAGGGATGGTTGTGCACAAAGACAAGGGCCGCCGCCCTTGTCTCCAAGGCCAGCAGCATGATCTCCCTGGGATAGACCGCGCTGCCCGTGAGGCTCCCGTAAAAGATGTCCCGGTCCGCCAACAATTCGTTCTTGCGGTTCATAAGAAGGACCTTGAAGACTTCCCTCTTGAGGTCCCTCATGGCGTGGAACAGGTAATCGAAGACGGCCTTTGAGGAGCCGAAAAATGATTTTCCCTTGGCCCTATCCCTCAAGTACCTGCCTGCTACCTGGTGGACGAGATTGAGGTACAATGCATTCTTGGGGCCAATGCCCCTGATCTCCACCAGTTTTTCAAGGGGTGCTGAAAGCACGCCGGAAAGGCTGCCGAAATTCCTGAGTGCTTCCCTGGCCTGGGGTTTGACGTCCTTTCTGGGGGTTCCGAGGGCCAAAAGGAACTCGATGATCTCTTCGTCGGAAAACCTATCCAGGCCGCCCTCCAGGTACTTTTCACGGAGTCTCATACGGTGGCCCGCTGCCTTCTTTTTCCAATCTTCAGTATCCATCGCTGTTCGTCCTCACAAGCTGATAGGGCTGAATCCCACATTTCGAGACCCATGCAAAACCCTTTTTCGGGACGGCAACATGGTTCCTCGCTGCAAAGCTGGATGGAAGTGCCGAATCTTGCAAAAGGGTAGTTATGGATATCCATGCGTTCATTAACAATTCTTGGAAGGTTATGCAAAACTCACATTTCCCGGCGGCTTTGTCAATGTCGTTTTTGCGACAGACCAAGTACGGCAAAGCCTCCAAAAGTCAGGTTATCTTGTATTTGAGTTTGACATTTTGGGTCCTTTCATAGGAGAATTAGTACCCAGGGTTTTTGTGACCCTTGAGTTGAATGCTGAAGTTTCGGAGCGAATCAGATGACTGTTTGCAAGATCCTCTTGTTTCTCCTGGTCTCCTTCCTGTTCCAACTCTTTTTTGCAGAAGGTGCCTGGGCCTGGGGACCTGCGGTACACACGGTCTTGGGATGTAGGATTCTTGAAGAAGCCAGTCAGATACTACCGGCGGCAATTGCCAACCTTGTTCGTGCCTATCCCCTTGAATACCTGTACGGTAGCCTGTCGGCGGATTTTTTCATAGGCAAGGGACAGAAGAAGAAAAACGGACACTCCCACAATTGGGAGACGGGTTTCAGGTTCCTGGGCGAGGCGAAGAATGAAAAGGACACGGCCTATGCCTTCGGTTTTCTCTCCCATCTTGCGGCGGACGTGGTGGCCCACAATTACTTTATCCCTAACCTTATTCACCAAGCTTCGAATTTGCCCCGAATGGGACACGTATACTGGGAGACCAGGGCCGACTACTCTGTAGGACCATTTTATATCAAGGTGGCAAGGGATATTCTGAGCATGGAACAGCTCGAATGTGACGACCTACTGAAGTATGCGGTCGGAAAAGGGCGAAAGGGCCTCAAGGCAAAGAGGCACCTGTATGTCCAGTACGTGAAGTTTAGCGATTTCCTGTACCAGTCATCCCCCATGACTTTGATAACAAGGGGGTCAAGATACCAGATTTCCAACGATTACCTTCTTTTCATGATCAGGCTTTCCTACCGTCTTGTGAAAGACCTCCTGAACCAGCCAGTAGATTCATTGTGTCTGCTTTACGACCCAATAGGGAGCCGCAATCTGAAACTGGCCGGGAAGAAGGCAATCCTGTCCCGGCTTTTCAAAATACCCCGCCCCAGGCTGCAATTCGACGTTGACCGGGAACTCCTGCAAATAGAATAGCATGAGCGTTATCAGAGTACTCTCCGAAAAAGTAGCCTCCCAGATAGCAGCGGGTGAGGTCATTGAAAGACCCGCATCCATTGCCAGGGAACTCATCGACAACAGTATAGACGCGGGGGCTAATCTCATAGATATCAGGATAGAAAAAGGAGGCAAGAGCCTGATAAAGGTCAAGGACAACGGGGTGGGCATGGATCGTGACGACCTCCTTCTGTGCGTGGAAAGGCATGCGACAAGTAAGATCAACGATGTATCAGACCTTCTCGCGATAAGTACCATGGGGTTCAGGGGAGAAGCCCTTCCCAGTATCGCCGCTGTTAGCAGGCTGGAGATAACAGCGCGTACCGAAGGCCAAATAATCGGCCACAGGATAAGGATCGAAGGTGGAAAACTCAAGACCATTGATGAGATAGGAACCCCCAAGGGAACCGTGGTAGAAGTAAGGGACCTTTTCTTCAATACACCTGCAAGAAAAAAGTTCCTGCGTTCCAGTAAGACGGAAGCTGATCATATCCTTGATACGGTCTCGCGGATTGCCTTGCCTTTCGGTAACGTCTATTTCCGACTGAGCGAAGGGGATAGGCCCATCATTACCTTTGCCACCTCGGAGAATGAGATCACCAGGCTTGCGACTTTGTTCGGGAAACAGGTGGCAGCATCAATGGAAGAGACTTTGGTTGAAATTGAGGGGCTGGTCATCAGGGCATATCTGGCCCCTCCTGATTTCACGAGGAGCCGGGGGGACCGCATCTATTTGTACGTCAACAGGAGAAACGTCCGGGATCGTCTGTTGACCCGGGCAATCATGGAAGGCTACGGCCAGCGCCTCATGAAGGGGAGATACCCCTACGCCATCCTGTTCATCGATATCACCCCTGATCTGGTAGATATCAATGTGCACCCCACAAAGCAAGAGCTGCGTTTTAGAAACGGCCAGACGATCTACCAGGCCGTGGTAAGTCTCGTAGGCAAGGCCATGGCCAGGGAGAAAAGGATTCTGTTCGGCTACGATGGAGAGCCTGCTTTTGCCGGGGGACTCCACAAGAATATCGACCTGGCGGAGCCGAGAATGGAGTATTCGGGCCCCCCGTCCGTTGAGGTCCCGCCCTTCGGACCGAAACATGAGCAGGATGAGCTTCTGAGGAGAGAACCGGAAATACTGGGCCAACTAAGAGGAACTTATATTCTTTGTCAGGTCGACGAAGGCCTTCTAATGGTCGATCAACATGCAGCCCACGAGAGGATCATATATGAAAAGCTGAAGGAGTCCTTCAGGTCATCCAGGATGGAGACCCAGTACCTCCTGATCCCCCATCAGCTGGACCTGTCTCCAAAAGAGAGCAAGACCATGATGAAAAATCTGGATCAGCTTGCCAAGCTGGGATTTGAGATGGATCATTTTGGAGGGACTACGTTCTTGTTGCGATCCGTGCCCTCAATCCTTGTCAATGTGAACTGGAATGAGTTCATTGTTGACCTGGTGACCCTTTTGGAAGAGACCGGGGGAGTAAGCAGCGAGCAGGCCTTGGACAGGTTTCTCATTATGGCTGCCTGCCATGGGGCAATTAAGGCCGGAAGGCAACTCTCGAGGGACGAGATGAGAAACCTCATCAAGCAACTGGAGACCCTGGATTTGCCCACCAACTGCCCCCATGGGAGACCGGCCCTCAAGAGGTTCAGCTATCGGGAGATAGAGAAGATGTTCAAGCGTGTGCCCTGATGACATGAAGGAGAATAAACCCAAAGTAGTAGTTATAGCCGGCCCGACGGCATCGGGCAAGAGCGCCCTGGCAGTTTGGCTGGCAACCCTCCTGAACGGGGAGATCATTAGCGCGGATTCTATGCAAGTCTACCGCGGGATGGACATCGGAACTGCCAAGCCCACACTGCAAGAGAGGAGAGGGGTTCCGCACCACCTGATAGACGTTGTTGATCCCGATGAAGAATTCAATGCTGCGCTTTACAGGTCCTTGGCGGTCACTGCCGTTGATGAGATAGTCTCCAGGGGAAAAGTCGCGTTCATAGTCGGGGGAACCGGTCTTTACATAAAAACTTTGCTGGGTGGTCTTCTTGAATGTCAACCCTCTGATCCTGCACTGAGACAGGATCTGCAAAGGCTTTACGATGAGAAAGGGGCCGCCTTTCTCCACGGAGAACTGAAGAGAGTGGATCCTGAAGCGGCCCAAAGGATACATCCCCACGACAAGGTCAGGATTACAAGGGCCCTTGAAATAATCTACCTTACGAAAAAGCCCCTGTCAGCCTTGATCAGCACACATGGGTTCAGGAATAGACCCTTCCAGGCGCTCAAAATATGTTTGAAATGGGACAGGGAACGGTTATATGATCTTATTAATCGCCGCAGTTCGGAGATGATTGAAAAGGGGTTGATAGAAGAGACGGAAGCACTTTTGAAGAGGGGTTATTCCCCGGAATTAAGACCCATGAAATCCCTCGGTTACAGGCACGCCCTCAAGTACATAA
>JAFDIC010000336.1 GCA_019308525.1 Deltaproteobacteria bacterium | reverse complement strand
AGATCAGCCGGATCTCTTATGAGGCCCTTGTCCACCATCTGATCCAGGAGTTTGGGTCCCAGCCCATCGATGTCCATTGCACCCTTGGAAACAAAGTGGGCCAGATTCTCCTTGATCTGTGCAGGGCATGAAATATTCGTACATCTCCTTATGGCTTCACCTTCGGGTCTCACGGCCTTTGAACCGCATACAGGGCACCTGTCAGGCATGGTAAAGATTTTCTCATCGCCCTTCCTGTTTGAAAAAATCACATTCACTACTTCGGGGATCACGTCACCCGCCCTTCTCACAACCACGGTATCCCCGATCCTCACA
The DNA here is from genome assembly GCA_019308525.1 of Deltaproteobacteria bacterium. The sequence continues at coordinate 4,265 of JAFDIC010000336.1, read as the reverse complement.
TCCTTCTTCCTGATCTCGTCCTCATTGTGCAGGGATGCCCGGCTTACTTCCACTCCCCCCACCCTCACTGGCTCCAGAATGGCCACCGGGGTCAACGCCCCCGTCCTTCCCACGCTGACCTCGATGTCCTTCACCCTGGTAAACTCCTCCTCGGCTGGAAATTTCCAGGCAACGGCCCACCGGGGACTCCTTGAGAGTTCACCCATCTTTTCCTGGAGGGCAAAATCATTGACCTTTACTACAATGCCGTCGATCTCATAGGGCAACTCGTGCCTGAGACCCAGGATCTTCTCATAATACGCCCTGACCTCGGTCACGGACCGGCACAGACCAATGTATTGGCTTACCTTGAACCCGGTCTTCTTCAAAAGCATCAGGGTATCCCAGTGCTTCCTAGGCTCTTTTCCCTCAATTCTCCCTATTCCATATGCATACATGTCCAGGGGCCGAGAACGGGTAATCTTTGGATCCAGTTGCCTGACAGAACCTGCGGCAGCATTCCTCGGGTTTGCAAACAAGGGCTCTCCTGCCTCTTTCCTTGTTTTGTTCAGTCTTTCAAAGTCCTTCTTGGTCATGATAACCTCACCCCTGACCTCTATCAGGGGGAGGATGGCTTTGCCTAAAAGCCTCAAGGGTATTGACTTCACCGTCCTGAGGTTCTGTGTCACATCCTCACCCACTATCCCGTCGCCCCTGGTAGAGCCCTGCACAAAAACTCCGTTCACATAAACCAGCTCAACTGCAAGCCCGTCGAATTTGGGTTCTACCGTATAGGTGATCTCCTTTTCTTCGGCCCCTGTCAACTCCAGGACCCTGCGGTGGAAATCAAGGAATTCCGATTCTGAAACAACCTTGTTGAGGCTCAACATGGGAAGGCTGTGCCTTACCGTCTCGAAGGCCTCAAGGGGCGCCGCACCGACGCGCTGTGTAGGCGAGTCTTCGGTCACAAGCTCGGGGTAGGCCTTCTCCAGGGCCACCAGCTCATCAAAGAGCCGATCATACTCGGCATCGGAAATCACAGGATCATCCAGGACATAGTACCTGTAATTGTGATAATTGATCTGATCTCTCAGTTCCTTTGCCCTTTCTATTATCTTTCGCTCCGGTTTCGACATTTCAAACCCCCACTTCCCACGACTCGCCTTAAATCGGGTTTGGTGCCCAACGACATCACCTCTAGCGCCCCGGCTCTCAGTCAGGATAAGCACTCCTTTTCCCTGTCCCTAACACCGGAGAACTTATGCCAAAACTCAAAGATTTCACACATTGAAAAATATATCACTATCAGCAAGGGAATCAACCCCCGGCACGGGAAAATATATTCCCCCGTCTTGCCTTGAGATCCTCCGACCGCCTCTTGACAGCCCGGTGATGGGAGGGTTTTTCTTGGGGTCTTACAGGGCGGGATAGTTGATCTCACTCACGATGATATTCATTCCGGGCAGGGAGCGACTCAAGGATGCGTAGACCTGGGGGTTGTATGGTTCCCATGCTCTGACGCCCTGTGCATGAGTTGTCTGCCAGTCCCGAAAAGCACGAAGATAATCCCCAGGAGGAAAGCCATCTTTCCCCTGGCAAAGACAGAAAATATGAATAGGAGCGAGGCGACCAGGAAGGCTGCTGTCTCATCTATCCTGAGCCTACTGAACAAGTGGCATGAAACCCCTGCCTGTAATGAAAAGATCAACATCAATATCCCCGCCAGTTGTGTCAGAGAGTCGGTGAGATCCCCGCTAGGCCGCAAAAGGACTACCGGAGCGTAGATAAAGAAGAACGGCAGGAGATACTTGGCAAAGGCTGCCTTTACCGCCTCCCAGGCCGTTTTCCAATAGTTTGCCCCGGCAATTTGGGACGCAACCAGGGCGCCTATCGCAATGGGAGGGGTAATATGGGATGATATGGCAGACACAAAACAGAAGAGATGAGCGGCCAGGACAGGAACTCCCATGTTGAGTAGACTGGGAACAGCCCCCACGGCAACCAGCATATAGGCAGCAGGCGTGGGGACCCCTATCCCCAAGACCATTGAGCTTATCATGGTAATGATCAGGGCCAGGGGCAGAATACCGTGGCTCAGATCCTCAATGGCGAGGGGGAGTTTCACTGCCAGCCCACTGGATACTATTGCAGAGACGACGACCCCCAATAGCCCGCAGATCATTGCTATGCCGCATGCGGAGCGAACACTGCCGACGAGATTTTGAAGAATCTCCCGTAAGGCAAATGGCTTGTCCGTTCGCAATATCCTGACCAAAACTCCCAAGATGATCACCGCTACGATGCTCCAAAATCCGACGTAGGGCAAAGTGAACCCTTTAACCAGGAGAAAAATCAAGACACCCAAGGGCAAGATAAACACCGGTGATTGTAACAACAGATCTCTTCCTGGAACTGTGTCTACTCCTGCCCTGATCCTCATCTTTCTTGCCGTGAGAGTGATGTAAATGAACACGCAGAGGATGTACAAGAGCGCTGGAATAATAGAGGCCTTGACTATATCCAGGTATGGGATACCGGCAAAGCCGGCCATGAGGAATGCCGTGGCACCCATTATGGGGGGCGTTATCTGGCCTCCGTTGGAGGCCACGGTTTCTATTGCACCAGCCTGCTCGGGAGAATACCCGCTTTTCTTCATCATGGGTATGGTAAAACTGCCCGTAATGGTTATGTTAGCCACCGTACTGCCGGTAACGGTTCCGAGAAACGCACTTCCGAACAGGGCTACCATTGCAGGTCCGCCCCAAAGCTTAGAGCCGATCCAACGACCAAGCCCTATTATGAAATCCGTACCTCCAAAGGTGTGGAGCACCCCGCCGAAGAAGATGAACAGGAACAAGTAGGTGGCAGACAGATCAAGGATGTTACCATACACTCCTTTGCCGCTTCCAAGCTCCACGCTCAGCCACATGAGCAGCCTTTGGTAGGATATGGGCGGTACCGTAAAGGGGGCCGGTAGATAGCGGCCCAAGATCAGATAGGTGATTGCAACAAGGCTTACGATGGTGAAGGTCTTGCCGAAAACAAGCCAGTTCCCTACGAGCAGCACAAGAATGATCAAAGTTCCTGCGACCAAGTCAGAAGCGGCCGGGATAGACGTGCGGTACTCTAGAATATCATTGAGTTCTACCATCAGGTAGGTGGTGACAGCCAAAGACAGAAAGAGCAGGCCGGAAATCAATATCCGGCTCCTGCGGCTCTTCTCTTTCAGCATCAAAGACAAGAAGACCACCAGGAGGGCAAAACCTAGGTGGGTGATGATGTGGGCATCAGGGCTTTGGATCAGGAACTGGGTGTAAAGAAGTTGGTAAATGGCCATCGCGATAGCCAGTATTGACATGGCAACCGCGATGACCCTTTCCAATCCCAGCATCAAGAAACCTCAGTTCGCAGGAGATCTTCTACAGCCGGCAAACAATTCACTTCAGCAGCTCGGCCATATCTCTCAAGGCAATCCCCCGCTCATCATAGAATTTCTTTGCCCCCGGGTGAGCCTCATACAGTTTCAAGGAAGGCATGGCGGGCTTGAATTCTTTGGTCATGTGAGCCCCTGTCGGATGCCACTTTGCCCACTCCGAGGCAGGCGTTTCCCAGATCACCCTGGTTACCTCGTACACCACATCCGGGTCCATTCGTTCATCCGCCATGAAGAATGTGGGATCGTCGTACGCCCAGAGCGCATTGGGTTGTGTCTTGGGATCAAGGGCCCCGGCAGGGACTCTAACGGGTATAATGGCGAACTCCTTTTCCCGCAAGGCCAAGAGCTTGTCCCGGTCAAAGCCGATGTAATAAATGGGACCCCTGGTTTCCAGCTTCTCAACGAAAGAGCCTTTGCGAAACTTGTCCGGGTATATGTGGTCGATAAGCAACATTGTCGCATCAACTAGCCCGTCCTTCAGCTTGGCAGCCCCTCCCCCATACCCGGTATACACCAGCTTTACCTTGTCCAGCACCCCGTACGTTTCAAGGATTGCCTTGTGGTCGGGCGTGTTGGCCGCCCCCTTGCGCCCCACATCGACTGTCTTCCCGGCAAGGTCGCGGACGCGCTTGATGCTTTTGTCATAGGCAACGAAAAGCTGCGTGTTGGGTGTGCCATTAGCGATAAATCTTTCCCCAGTATAGAACCCCCTTTTCTTAGCCCACTCATGTCCCGGGCGGTAGTGTATGTGGGAAAAAGAGCTTACTCCAATGTACTGCTTTGGTTTTTCCTTTATTATGTCCACGTCTCCGGTAAGACCAGCAGTGGAGACAGCCTGAGCACGGAGCCA
>JAFDIC010000024.1:22806-30793 GCA_019308525.1 Deltaproteobacteria bacterium | reverse complement strand
GATGTTGAAGTTCCTGAGACTTGTCCCATCCATTTTGACTTCGACGAACTCCAGGATATCCGGGTGATCGACCCGGAGTACCCCCATGTTGGCACCCCTCCTCTTTCCTCCCTGCTTGATATTCTCAGTGGCACAGTCGAAGATTTTCATGAAAGACACGGGTCCGGAGGCTTCTCCGGAGGTAGATGAGACTATGTCGCCCTTGGGGCGTAACCGGGAAAAGGAAAAGCCCGTCCCACCTCCTGTGCGCTGGACAAGGGCCATGTTTTTCAAGGTGTCAAATATCCCTTCCATGGAATCTTCAACCGGTAGCACGAAGCAGGCACTCAACTGGCCGAGGGGTTTTCCCGCATTCATGAGGGTAGGAGAGTTAGGCAGAAAATCCAGTGAAGCAAGGAGGTCATAAAACTTCTCCTCCCACATTTTCACCTGTGCCTTTCCGGCAAAGGAGAGTTCTGCCTCTGCCACGGCCCCGGCAACCGTCTGAAAGAGCTCTTCCGGGGTTTCAACGATCCGCCTGTTCTCGTCCCTTCGCAGGTAACGGGCTTCAAGTACCCTCAAGGCATTCTTGGATAGTTGCAATCTCTTCATAAGCCTCTTCTTCCATTGTTCAAGCATTCTCTCCGGGCCGAGGCCGAGCAGGGTAGAACCCTGATTTCAATATAATCCCTGAGGGAGCCGGGGTCAAATTGAGCCCCTTGCCTCTTTCCCAGGGCCCGGGGTTCTATCCCCGGACTTCTGTTGACTTAAACACCATTGGAAGCTATGGTATTGGCTGTTCTAAAACAAAAACAGCCGGAAAGGGGGCAAAGATGTTACCAGAGATAAAGAGGGTGCTCTACGCAACAGATCTTTCAGAGAATTCCGCCCTGGCATTTCGATACGCGATCGAGCTTGCAGAGAGGCACGATGGGGAGATAGTGATTCTCCACGTCCTTGAAGAATTGCCGCCAAACACAAAGGCCCTGGTGAGCCTTTACCTGGGCGAAGAGAACCTCAGGAAGGCCCTGGACCAAAAATCCCGGATACAGGAGGAAATAAGAAAGCGGCTTCAATCCTTTTGCGACAGGGAGGTCAAAGGTGACCCCACTTGTACGACAAAGGTATCAGAGATAGCAGTGACTGAAGGATACCCGGCGGACGAAATACTGAAAAAGGCGGACGAGTTGAACTGTGATGTGATTGTAATGGGCACCCACGGTAAGGGTATCATAAGCCATACCTTCTTGGGCAGCGTCGCACAAAGGGTCCTGCGCAGGGTCCGAAAGCCGGTATTCATAATACCCATACCCAAGGATCACCAGGGGATCCAGATACCTGATATATGAGATGGTGATGGAAGTGTGGCAATGGTGCTTTGATGGAGAGGGGTATTTGCTATGAACTCCAGGAAGCCCCCCTGGCTGAAAAAGAGGATCGCCAGTGGTTCAACCTATCGTGAAGTCCTGGACCTGGTAAAGAGGAGCGGACTTCACACCGTCTGCCAGGAGGCCCATTGCCCGAATCTGGGCGAGTGTTTTGCCCGAAGCACATCGACTTTCATGATCCTGGGAGACCGATGTACCAGGAATTGTTCCTTCTGTGCCGTTGGGCGCGGCACACCCCTTCCTCCGGACGAGAATGAACCGGTGAGAGTGGCTGAGGCGGTGAAAGAACTAGGGCTCAGACATGTGGTGATTACCTCGGTCACCAGGGATGACCTCCATGACGGGGGCGCGGGTCAATTTGCAGATACAATCAGGGCAGTAAAGGAGAGGAACCCGGGGGTCCGGATTGAAGTCCTTGTCCCGGACTTTCAGGGATCGGGAGAGGCCTTGGAAACCGTGATAAGGGCGAGACCCGATATGATAAATCACAACCTTGAGACCGTGCCCCGGATCTACGGTGATGTCAGGCCCGGGGCAGACTACAAGAGATCCCTCTTGCTCCTCAAACGGGTCAAGGAAGCTGATTCGGGTTTGCACACCAAGTCAGGCCTGATGCTCGGCCTGGGTGAGACCATTGACGAGTTGATGAAAGTCTTCGAGGACCTTTTGAAAGTTGAATGCTTTGCACTGACCCTCGGTCAATACCTCGCCCCTTCCCTTGATCACCATCCCGTGATTCGTTATGTTTCTCCAGAGGAATTTGAGAGCATTGAGGAGTCGGCCTACAAGATGGGCTTTAAGGCCGTGGCTGCGGGTCCTTTTGTAAGAAGCTCCTACCGTGCAGGAGAGCTGTTCAACAGCCTGAGGCCTGGTATCCCACTGCACCACCAAAACACATAGTCGTGGGTGCGGAAGGCCTGTTCGAAAAATGGGATCCGGTTATCCGCAGCAAGAGGGAGGTCCGGGGCCGTCAATTGGGACCAAGCTGCTTCTGATATCCCGGACAGAAAGGCCTCAGGCGAGCAGGCCTTCAAGATCCAGGGAAGAGACATCCTCCCCCTGTGACATCATCCTTGTGACCCTGCTGAAGGCCCTTGTATCTCCAAGCATGATGCAGCCTATGATCCTGTTATCGTCAATGACGATCTTCTTGTAGGCCCTGTCCCCAATCATAACCTTGGATTCACAGCGGTTCTCTGCATCGATATTCCCTGCCGAAGCCAGATCAACACCCACGACCTTGAGGGTAGTGGACATGGTGGTTCCCGAGTAAGTCTCTTCACCCCCGGCCATATTTGTACCGGCTATCTTGCCCTGCTCCATTGCCGCGGGCCAGATGCCGTAAGGTATCCCCCTGAATTCAGCCACGTCGCCGGCAGCCAATATCCCTGGAGTGCTGGTTCGCAATTGATCATCCACTTTTATGCCCTTGTCATGCTCGAGGTCCAGTGGTTCTGCGAGCTCCATGTTGGGCCGAACGCCGGCTGAGATGACGACCATGTCCGCTCTGAGATTCTCCCCTCCCTCAAGCACGACTCCAGTGACCCTCTCCTCTCCGGCGATCTCCCGGGTTTTGGCTCCAAGGCGAAAAGAAAAGCCCATGCCTTCCATGATCACCCGCAGTATCCGGGCCCCGTCGGTGTCCAGTTGTCTGGGCAAGAGCCTGGGGAAAAATTCTACCACGGTTATCCTTTTTCCGAGCCTGCGGAGGGCGTTTCCAGACTCGAGCCCGAGGAGTCCTCCCCCTATCAGGACCACGTCCCTTGCTGTCTTTGCCCATGCGGATATTTCCCGGGCATCCCGCATGGACCTAAGGGTAAAGACCCCCTTCTTGGTGGCCCCCTCGATTGGTGGCACAAATGAATGACTTCCAGTGGCTATGAGGAGGGTATCGTAAGGGAATTCTTGCTCGTCCCCTGTAAATACGAGCCTTTTCACGGGGTCAGCGCCCACGGCCGTGGTATTGGTCCGCAGATCGATCTTCTCCCTTTCATACCATTCAGGCTTCTTTGCAAGGAGATCCTTTTCGCCTATGTCCCCGGAAACCAGCTCATTAAGCCTAATCCTGTAATAAAAGGGTGTGTCCTCATCCGTAAGCATTGTAATTGATCCGTTCCTGTCATGCCTGCGGATGTTTTCAGCCGCCGTAGTCCCGGCGACACCATTTCCAATGATCAGGTATTTTTTCATTTCGAGATCCTCGCTTCCCTACTGTCATTTGGTTTCAGGCATTTTCACATACTTTTTTTTGACACACAAGGGCTTTTCCCCTAACATAGGCCACCAAATCTTTGGAAGGGAGGGGCCCATGAACTTCGAGTCTTTTGAGGAGATAATCACTTTTGCCATTGAAAAGGAAAAGGAGGCGATTGCCTTCTATGGAGAGGCGAGCGAGCAGGAACCCTATTCAGGGGCCAAGAAGACCTTCAAGGAGTTTGCCGGAGAGGAAAGAAAGCATGCGTCCCTACTGGAAGGGGTGTTGAAGGGAAAGACAAAGATTTCAGACTACGAATTCAAGTGGATACCGGACCTCAAGAGGAGTGATTACCTGGTTGATATTACCTACGAGAAGGGCATGCCCTATGCTGATATCTTGCGGCTCGCCATGAAAAGGGAGGAGAAATCACTCAAGTTGTATAATACTCTTGCTGAGAAGACGGAAAATGAGGACCTCATCAAGGTCTTCAAGATGCTCTCTCAGGAAGAAGCAAAACACAAGCTGGCGCTTGAGACCCTGTACGACGATTACATGGCCGAACAGGGGGACTGACAAATGCCTCATAGGGAAAAAATGGACTGAAAGACCTCGCACTGCCTGCACATGCGCATTTTTTCCTGCCAGGACTGTTGTGCCTCCCCCTTGCATATGGTGCCGTTGATGAACCAGCACAGGTGTCCTACTTTGAATTCCCACGCGGGACAGAGTTCCTTCTTCTCAGCCGGGCAATTTGTCACCTCCCAGCAATTGTCGTGGCTATTGTCGATCGAAGCCTGCTTGTTAGCCAGGAGGAATAGAACTTGTCTCTCCGCATGAACAGGGACTTTCCTGTATCCCTGCTCAAAGCTTTGAATGGCCTTGATAGAGCAGCCAAGCAACTGGGCCATCTGAGCCTGGGTTTTTCCTAGTCTTCTTCTGATTGACGCGAATTGCTCTTTTTCCACTGGGAATCTCCACTGTTTTAATCCATACTATCCATTAATGGGTTCCTAGTCAATATGCGTGACCATTTCGTCCCATTTATCAGGCTATAATGCCGTTTCCACACCGGGGGAGATTCAGCGGTTCGCCGGGGGAATCAGGAGGACAGCGGGAATTTCCTTAGTATTCACGTTTCAGATCGCTGAAGAGACCTGTTCATGCTCCAGGATGCGGCGTGAATCGTATTCGAGCAAGGATTGACTTTGTATGCTACAGAGTGGTATAAAATTTCGAGCTCTTGTTGAAGGAGCAATGGGATAGCTAACAAAGGAGCCGAGCAGACCGCCCAGCTAGTCAAGGGTTTGGCTGGATCGCCACTTGAACAACAGGGTGGGCTCGGGTAAGAATAAATGCCATGAACATTGAGATAGGAAGAATAAGGGCGGTTGGTCTTCTCTCCGGCGGCCTCGACAGTACCTTGGCAGCCAAGATCATGTTGGAGCAGGGTATCGAGGTCTATGCCATAAACTTCACCTCGCCCTTTTGCACCTGCACCCCGAAGTCTGCGGGATGTGCTGCGGCAATTACTGCGGTCAGGGAGCTGGGCGGGATTCCCCTCAGGCGGGTCGCCCTGAAGGACGAGTACCTGGAAATAGTCAAAAATCCACGGTTCGGGTATGGCTCAGGCATGAATCCCTGCATTGATTGCAGGATCGAGAAGATCAAGAGGGCCGGGGAGTACATGAAGGAGATAGGGGCCGCTTTTATTTTTACCGGGGAAGTCCTGGGGCAGCGGCCCATGTCGCAGCACAGGCAGGCCCTAAGACTGATAGATGAAGCCTCCGGCCTAGGGGGCTATATCCTCAGGCCCCTTTCTGCCCAATACCTGGAGCCGACCATCCCTGAACAAGAGGGCATCGTGGACAGGCAGCGGCTGTTTGCCATAAGGGGGAGATCGAGAAAGAGCCAGATGGAGCTGGCCCGTGAAAAGGGGATAGTGGACTACCCTTGTCCTGCGGGCGGATGCCTCCTTACTGACAAGAATTTTGCCGACAGGATGCGGGACTATTTCAAGTACACGGAAAAGCCCTCGATCAAGGATATACCACTCTTAAAGGTCGGGAGACATTTCCGCCTGGAATCGGGCGATAAGTTTATCGTTGCCAGGAACCAGGCTGAATGCAGGACCCTGAGAAACCTGCACAGGGATGAGGACCACATGCTGGTCCCTCAAGACTTCCCCGGACCTGTAGTCATCCTCCAGGGACATGACATTGAGGCGGCGGCAAGAAAGCTGCTACACTACACCAAACGGCTCCCGGAAAGAAAAGTACACATTGCTTGCTTTCACAGGGGTAGGAAGGACCTGTTCACGGTGAGAAGCGGCGGATTTTCCGGGGAATTGCTCGAAGATCAGGGCCTGGGGCGCCAGGCGGGTATCAAAAGCTAGATAGGTGGAAGGCCCTTTCTTTCCGATCAGGCAAGAAGATCAGAAGACAGGAGGAAGTGTGAGAGATGAAGAAGGAATTATCGGATGCGGAACTGGAAACCTATGCAAGGCAAATAGTCCTGGAAGATATCGGCTATGACGGACAACTCAGGCTGAGAAATGCAAGGGCCTGCATCATCGGCATGGGAGGGCTCGGGACCCTGATCTCCCTGAAAATGGTCGGCATGGGCATAGGGTACCTTCGTATGGTGGACAGGGATATCGTGTCCAGATCCGACCTCCACAGGCAACACCTCTACGACGTAGACTCAGTGGGACAGCCCAAGGTCGAAGTGGCGGCAAGAAAGCTCGGAAGGTTGAATCCGGACGTGGAGCTTGATCCGTGCCCGGAATCATTGAATTCCATAAACGCAGAAGAACTCATCAAGGATATGGACGTGGTGCTGGATGGCCTGGACAGGCCGGAACCCCGTTACATCGTTAACCGCACTTGCAACAAGTTCAATGTACCCTATGTATTCGGGGCAGCCATACAGACCCTTGGCAATACAACCACCATAATACCGGGAAAGAGCCTGTGCCTGGAGTGCTTTATGCCGGGATTGACTGAAGATGATTTGCCCAAGTGCGGGGTCGTGGGAGTCCACCCTTCCAGTCTGGGAATAATAACCGCTGTTCAGGCATATGAGGCTGCCAGGGTAGTAATGGGCAAGGAACCCTTGCTGCTGAACGAGCTTTTGTATGTTGACCTTGGAGACATGAAATTCAACACCCTGAAGCTGAAGGCCCGTGAGGACTGCCCTGTCTGCGGCCCCCGGCCCAAGGGATCTCCCGAGCCCATCAGGGATAAATTCTATGAAGAGACCTGCGCGAGGGATGGAAGGCGTAATTTTGTATTGACGCCCAAGAACCGGATTGAAATTGATATCCGGAGGGTTGAGGGAATAATCAATCAAAAGGGCTACACGGTCAAGACCCGTGGGAGCCTTGGACTGACATTCATTCAACCTCGAGATGTTGTTGCAAGTATACTCAAGAGTGGCACAATGATAGTGCAAACGCCTCCCACCCTGACAGAGGACTACAAAGGGGAAGCCCTGGGGATCTATCGTGGCATACTTGTGGATGGCCTCGGCTTCTCCCCGGACATACTGCCTGAGGAGTAGCGGCCAGAGATTCAACTGGGAATGAGCCTGAGAATCTGGCCTTTGAAGACAAATATGCCGGCTGTTATTGCCATCAGGGCTATCACACCGTAATCCAGGGACTTGAGTCGCAATTCCCTCAAATAGGTCCTGGTTCCCCTCTGAAAGCCCCTGGCTTCCATGGCGGTCACCAGATTATCGGCCCTGTTAAGGGTCCTGATCATGAGGGGAACCAGGAGTGCCAGGTTCGCCCTGGCCCTTTTAAGCAGGTTCCCGCCCTTGAAGCATGCGCCCCTTGCCCTTTGGGCCTCTTTCATCCTGGCAATTTCCATGGCAATGGTAGGAACGAAGCGAAGGGCTATGGAAATCATGATTGCTATGTCATGTGATGAGACCCTCAAGACCTTAAGGGGCCTGAAAATCCTCTCTATTGCGCACATAAACTCGGAGGGAGAGGTTGTCATGGTGAGGATGGAGCCGCTCAATATCAACAGGGTGAATCGCCAGGAAACCATCAAGCCCTTGACAAGGCCCTGGCTGGTAACAGCAATGTGCCAGATGGGAAAAGGAGGAATAGGATCTCCAGGTGTGAAAAGGAGGTGGACAAAGAAAAAGATCAAGACAAAGAACCTGATGACTCCTACTGCCCGGCCTACCCGCCCCAGGGAGAGGTTCGAGAGAAAGACAATCGCCGGTAGGACCAGGCTGATAAGAAACAATGAAAGGACATTCCCCTGAAGTATGATGATACTCAGAAGGACAACCGATCCGATCTTGACCCTGGGGTCAAGCCTGTGAACGGGCGAATCACCAGGGATATAGTGTCCAGGCCTATACGTGTTCATCGGGATCAGGTAAAGAGGCTTCTCTTGAGAAAAAGGGTAAT
>JAFDIC010000024.1:0-22758 GCA_019308525.1 Deltaproteobacteria bacterium | reverse complement strand
GGCCGATCTCGTCCAGGTATTCTCTCTTCGAGAAGATCTCGCAGGCCCCCCCGCGGGTCACGATTTCTCCTCGGTTCATAACGAAGACCAGGTCAGCCTCTCCAGCCTCATCCATGTTGTGTGTAACATGGACTATGCCGATCCCTTTCTCCTTGAGCCCAAGAATCACCTCCATGATCTTTTTCTTCCATAATGGATCCAGGTAAGTGGTCGGTTCATCAAAGATGATATACCTGGGCTCCATGGCAAGGACACCGGCAATGGCGACAAGCTGTTTTTCGCCGTTTGAAAGGGCCTGTGGTGCCCTGCGCGCATTCCCGTCCATTCCGACCATCTCCAGGGATCTTCGCACCCGGCCCCTGATCTCGGCTGGGGGCATCTGCATGTTTCCAGGGCCAAATGCCACGTCTTCCTCCACGGTCATCCCCACTATCTGGTCATCGGGATTCTGAAATACCATCCCTACCCTTTGCCTTATTCTTTTGAGGTTGCTGCCATCGCGGGTATCCATTCCATCCACCTGCACTTCCCCCTTGGTGGGCAGCAGGAGACCGTTGAGCTGTTTTACCAGTGTGGTCTTACCATCTCCGTTGGGTCCGATGATAGCCACGTGATCGCCTTCCCTAATCTCCATGTTTATGCCCTTGAGAACGGGCGCTTCACTGTCTTCATAGGCAAAATGAAGATCCCTTGTCAGAATCATTACTATCTCCTAAACTCTAACTTTGTCGCGGATCTTTCTGACCACAACAGACGCAAGTATGACCTTGAGGCAGTCCCCGATCAAAAAGGGAATAACACCGACCGAAACAGCCTTTGTGATGCCCATCTCGGCCACGAGGACCAACTGGGTGACCCCGATCAGGTATATGAGCACAAAGCCGACGGCAATTGAAAACGCCGACCAGTAAATGCTCGCCCCTTTCCGGACTTCCACCAGTTTTCCGGTAACATAGGCCCCTGCGATGAAGCCTATGAGGTAGCCGCCCGTAGGACCGGCCAGTACGCCCAGGCCTGCCTTTCCGCCGCTGAACACGGGTAATCCTATTATGCCCAAGAGCAGGTATATGAACTGGCTCAGGGCCCCGAGCCGCCCCCCCAGCAGGCAAGCCGCCAGGGCCACGAAAAAGGTCTGGAGGGTTATGGGGACGATGGGGAACGGGATGATGACAAAGGCCCCGACCGCAGTGGCTGCCCCGAACAGGGCCGCGTAGACCATGCCACGTAAAGACATCCTGTTCCTTTGCATCGATCGTCCCCTTCCAATCTTAGATCAACTCCACATCTCCAGACACAATCCTGTGCAACTCGCCCCCATCATCCCTCAGCAGAAGGGCGCCGTCAGCGTCTACAGCCAAGGCCTCCCCGGCATATGTCTTGCTTCCCGACTCAACTTTGACTTTCCTTCCCAGGGTTTCAGTCATCTCGTTCCATCTCTTGATGACTTCCTCAAATCCCTTGCCTTGGGATTCAAAGTAGTAGTCCTCAAAACGTCCCAGGAAATTTTTGACCAGGGATGCCCTGGAAAAGGTCTCTCCGGTTTCAATAAAGAGAGATGTCGCCTTTTCCTGGAGATCCAGTGGGAAGGATTCGGTGTTGACGTTGACTCCTGCCCCGACAAGGACGTAGTTAACGGCGTCTATCTCGGCACTCAACTCGGTCAGGATACCTGCCAATTTCCTGCCTCCCAGCACCACGTCATTTGGCCATTTTATCCTGGCATCGACTCCTGCGGTTTCTCTCAGGCACTCGGCCAGGGCTACGCCCGTAATGAGAGTCAATTTGGGGGCTTTGCTCGGGGATAGGACTGGTCTGAGAACCATGGTCAAATATATGCCCCCTTCGGGTGGGGAAAACCACTCCCTGCCCATTCGCCCCCTGCCCCGGGTCTGTTTCTCTGCCAGGACAATGGCCCCTTCCGGAACTCCCTTCCTTGCAAGGTCCCTTGCTATCCTGTTAGTGGAGTCACATTCCTCCAGGTGGATGATATCTCTCTTGCCGAATACCCTGGTATCCAGGCCCTCGCTGATCTCTTCAGGCAACGGCTTATGAGATACCTTTCTCAACCTGTATCCCTTCTTAGGCGCGGATTCTATGGAATAGCCTTTGCGTTTGAGTATTGAGACATGCTTCCATACGGCAGACCTGCTGACGCTCAACTCGCTGCTCAGGTATTCACCCGATACCCAGGTCCCCCCATGGGCCTTTAGGATGGATAGAATGCTGTCTCTGGTTCTCATGGTAGATGTTATATCCTGCAACACAAGCTCGGGAGAAACCTCGGAGGAAACCAGAACATGGGTTCTAACACCGGGGAAGATTTCTGTCAACCCAAAAAGAAACGGGGGTTAACAATTAAAGTTCTTTTGGGGAATTATTGGAGGGGAGAAAGCGAGCAGTGGGAAGTTCAAAATTCAAGATTCAAGGAGACTGCCTGCGGCAGAATTCAAAGTTCAAGGTTCAAGGTTCAACATCTTGTTGATCTGGTTGCCTGGGTCTTCCACGCAGCTTGTGACTTGTGACTCGTCACTCATTTCTCGTCCTGTCCGAGGTCGCGCTCTATGATACCGCCACCCAGGACGATATCATCCACGTAAAAGACCACGGACTGGCCGGGTGTCACGGATATTTGGGGGGCGTCGAAGAGCACCCTTGCCCTGTTCCCTTCCAACGGAAAAACCGTGGCATCTGCTTCCCTGTGCTGGAGGCGGATCTTTGCCTTGAGCTTGATTGCTCCTTGTAGCCTTTCCACCGCTATCAAGTTGAGCTGAGAGGCAATCAGCCCGTGCGAAAAGACCTTTTCTTTTTCTCCCACGATGATCCTGTTTTTTCCCGCATCAATACCTAGGACGTAGAGGGGCCGCCTGGATGAAATCCCAAGACCACGGCGCTGACCGATAGTATAGTAAATTATGCCCTCATGCCGTCCAAGGGTACGACCCGTTTCATCCACAATGTCGCCCGGTCTTATCTCGGATCTCTTGAATAGGCGAGAATAATCGCGCCCGGCTATGAAATCCTGGCTTTCCGGCTGGTCCGCTGAGACAAGCCCCAGGGAGCGGGCCGTTTCCTTCACCTGATGTTTGGTCATCCCACCCAGGGGAAAGATAACGCGGCAGAGCTGCCCCTGTTCAAGGGCCCAGAGGAAGTAGGTCTGATCTTTGGTAGAATCAACCGCCTTCTTCAACAGGAACCGGTCGCCTCGTTCTTCTATCCTGGCGTAGTGGCCTGTTGCAAACGCATCAAAGTTTGTTCCTGCACGCCTTGCCTTTTCCAGGAGGAAGCCGAACTTCAACCTCCTGTTACAGACAATGCAAGGATTAGGCGTCCTGCCGGAAAGGTACTCGTTTCGGAAATAGTCGAGAACGTAGTGTTCGTATTCCCCTTTCAGGTCCAGGGCATAGAAAGGTACACCTAGCCCTTTGCAGAGGTCCCGTGCCCTCTCCACATCTTCCCTTTCCCCTGGTCCATAACAGGCGTGCCCCTCGACCCTGGACAGGGACGAGGAAGATTCGTCAAAAATCTTCATGGTGAGGCCTATGACCTCGTATCCCTGCTCCTTTAGCAGAAATGCTGCAACAGAGGAATCCACCCCTCCGCTCAAGCCGACCGCAACCCTAATCTTTTTTCTCCTATTTCCGCTCATCTATTCCAGTGAAATGTCGCTTGGTCTGATTATTGCCCCTGAAGGGGCAAAAAACCACTTTATTTTCGCACATCTTCAGACTAAAGTACATTTTAAGGTTGACTTCGCTACCACTGTGTGGTAGCCAATATGGCCTGGGGTCCTTCGATTCATAAGTGCCTTAGCGTAGTTATCTGTTCAGGGCCTGGTGCTGGGCGAGTATCAACAGGGATTCTGATCCGAAAACATGGGCCACTGCAATTGCCCATTGAAGCACTAAGCCGGGAGCAGGGGCTGAAAACAGGTTCGGAGTTTACAGGTTCTATGGATTCAAAGGAGTTTTCATTCTTTCGGAGGCAACTGGACAAGACCCAAAAGCAAATGGCCCAGCTCCTTGGCACATCAATAAAGGCCGTGCACAGCTATGAACAGGGATGGAGGAAGATCCCCAGTTACGTGGAGAGACAGGTCCTTTTCCTGATTTCCAAGACAAGGGAGAGAAAAGGGTCGCTGAAGTCCTGCTGGACCATCAAGAAATGTCCGCCGGAGCGGAGGAAAAATTGTCCCGCATGGGAATTCAATGCGGGCAAGCTGTGCTGGTTTATCAATGGGACAATCTGCGAGGGCATAAACCACGAAAGCTGGAAAGAAAAAATGAAGATATGTCGTTCATGCGAGGTCCTTGGGGCGATAATCCCAGGCAAAGTTGAAGGAGAAGACTAGGCAATGGTCTCGAGAATTACACTCATAGCCAGAGGCATCCAGGACGATTTCTTGATGCGATAGGAATCCCTGGAGAATATCCAGGGATTCGACACACTTGAGCTGAATTTCTTCGTAGGGATTCAGCTCAAGTTTTAGTGGACCTTCCAGGGATGTCGCCCACTTCAGGTTGTCTCGTAAACAGCTTAAGGGATTTGGCCCCTGGGATGTTCAAAGCGGCTCGCAGGCGCTCTTTCTGGTGGCGCTGCGAAAAATAGCGTTTCGAGAGGCAGGTGATGGCTATGCTATGGATCATGTGTAGCCCCGCAAGGGGCAGATCCGATGCATGAAAGAGCATGTAGTGGAATTAGCTGAGTGCTTTGAATCAAGATTGATGAACTCCCAAAAGCCTGAACGTGCACATTTCTGTCATTCCTGCCCCGTATCTCAAGTGCGGGATAAACTCCAGCAGGAATCCAGGAATTTCAGAAACTTCTGGATGCCCCCGGATCGCAGTCCGGGGCAGGCTTATCAAGCCCGGCATGACGGTTTTGGGACTTTTTACGAAGCCATCAAGATTTGGAGGATATAAAATGGCAAAGACCATAGAGGAGATAAATGAAAGAATAAAGAAAGGCAAGGCGGTAGTAGTAACCGCCGAGGAGATAATAGACATAGTCAAGAAGAAGGGCACAAAGAAGGCTGCTGAAGAAGTGGACGTTGTGACCACGGGTACCTTCGGGCCCATGTGCTCTTCCGGGGCTTATCTCAACGTGGGTCATTCCAAGCCCAAGATCAAGCTGGGGGGCGGTGTTGCCTACCTGAACGACGTTCCGGTCTATACGGGATTCGCTGCCGTTGACATATACATCGGCGCCACTGCCATCCCTGATGATGATCCCCGAAACAAGGTCTTTCCCGGGGAGTTCAGGTACGGGGGTGGGCACGTCATAGAAGATCTTGTGGCAGGAAAGGATGTGAGGTTGAGGGCTGCCACCTACGGGACGGATTGCTATCCCCGCAAGAACATAGACACCTGGATCAACATAAAAGATCTGAATGAGGCCGTACTCTTCAATCCCAGGAACGCCTATCAGAACTACAATGTGGCGGTCAATCTCTCCGACAGGCGCATCTATACCTATATGGGGATGCTCAAGCCCAAGTTGGGGAATGCCAACTATTGCAGCGCCGGTCAACTCTCGCCCCTTCTCAATGATCCCCTTTACAAGACCATTGGAATAGGCACCAGGATCTTCCTGGGCGGAGGCGAGGGATATGTCGTGTGGCAGGGTACCCAGCACAACCCCGGCGTGCCGCGGAAAGAAAACGGCACTCCTCAGGCATCGGCGGGGACATTGGCAGTGCTGGGAGATCTGAAGCAGATGAAAGCTGAATGGCTTGTGGGGACCTCCATGTTGGGTTACGGCACCACCCTGACGGTAGGAATTGGTGTTCCAATCCCCATCCTGGACGAAGAGACATGCCGCTATACCGCGGTTAGCGACGAGGAAATCTGGACCCAGGTGGTAGACTACAGCAAGGCATACCCAGAGGGAGAGAAGGAGACCCTTGGTGAGGTCAACTACGCGCAACTGAGGAGCGGCAAGATCGCTCTCAATGGAAAGGAGATCCCGACCGGCGGGCTGTCGAGCTATTCCAAGGCCAGAACCATTGCTCAGGTCCTGAAGGATTGGATAAAGAAAGGTGATTTCCTCTTGACCGAGCCTGTGGCCCGGTTGCCGAACTCCGAGAGCGGCTATGTGTTCAGGCCCCTGAAGGAAAGGCCGGTTGAGGACAAGATTGCGGCTTGATGATTCTTTCTTACCGAGCACCAGCCCGGAATCATCTATCCGAAGCCATCAACAATGAATATGGTGCAGGAGCGAAACCCCTGGTCCTGCACCATATCCCTTCATAAGCAGGAGGTTACGATGTACTCTAAGAAGATCGTTTTGCACTTTCCGGAAGATAAGGCGGACCAGCCCATGGTGTGCAGGCTCGCAAAGCAATACAACCTGGATTTCAATATTCTGAAGGCCTTCATCACGGCCGAAGAAGGTGGGCTACTGGTCCTTGAGTTAACAGGAGAGAAAAAAGATTTTGAAAACGGGCTCGATTACTTGAAGGAGGTCGGGGTAAGGGTCCAGCCCCTCTCCCAGGACGTCCAAAGAAACGAGTCACGATGCAGCCATTGCAGCGTATGTGTTACCGTGTGCCCGACCGGTGCCTTTGAGGTGGAACCCGAAACCAGGATGGTCCTTTTCCACCACGAGAAGTGCGTGGCCTGTGAGCAGTGTGTTAAGATATGCCCTGTAAGGGCCATGGAAATAAGCTTTGGCTAGCTTGATCCGGGGCACTCATGCCCTTTGGGTGTGGGTGCCTTTGTCCCAAAGCCATTGAAAGATACCCCTTTCGCTTTCCAGCCGGAGACCCAATCTCCGCATCAGACTCAAATTTCAGCGCGCCTGAGCCGGGACGAGCCCGGGAGGTGCGGAACAAGAGAAAAGCCCCGGCAGCCTGGAGACCTGCATTTTCTAATGAAGTGCCGGGACCTTTCCATGTCTTTGCTGCCGTCCCCAAACGGGTTTTGCGAAGGTCTCTTGCTTTCTCCCTTGAAAGGGTGTAAAAGCGTGCCTATAATATAACATCAAATTATATAATTTCGTGTTAGGTAAAAGGAGATCTTCTATGAAGTTATCCACGAGGGGGCGGTACGGGACGCGGATGATGTTGGATTTGGCGCAGCATTACAGAAATGGGCCGGTACAGATTGGGGATATAGCAAAGAGACAGGACATCTCGGTAAAATACCTTGAGCAGCTCATTATCCCCTTGAAGAAGGCCAAACTAATCAAGAGCCTCAGGGGGCCAAAGGGAGGGCACATGCTCGCCATCCCTCCCCACAAGATAACGGTGGGGCAGATAGTGGAGGTCCTCGAAGGCGGTATTGACCTTACGGACTGTATAGAGCAGCCTGATATCTGTGATAAATCGAATAGCTGCGTGACCAGGAAGGTCTGGGAAGAGGCAACTGAAGCCATGTTTGCGAAACTCAACAGCATTACCCTATCGAAGATGATGAAAATGGCGGAAGCCGAACGCTGATCAGGGTCTCCCCATAGGACTCCTTTTGTGGTATAAGAAACAGGTGGATATGGAAACCCGGGGTCTCCCCGCAGGCCGGGAGTCAGAGTTCAATGGGGGGCGCGTCTATAAAAGTACGCCGCAGTGGCTGAAGATGCAGCGCAATTCAGCAGGTGAGGGGGGTTTTTTCGGAAGCATCAAAGGATGTAGGAATATGAAAATCGAATCTATAGCAATGAGCAAGAAGAAAGGGACACCCAAGGGACAGGTCCGGGAGGCTGTACTCGTGCCGGAGCACGGGGTGGAAGGGGACGCCCACGCAGGAAGCTGGCACCGGCAGGTGAGCTTTCTCGCCTCAGAGAGCATAGAGAAGGCAAGAGAATTGGGTCTGGACGTTGGTTTTGGTGACTTTGCGGAAAATATAGCAACATCCGGAATAGACTGGATGAAGATCCCCGTGGGTGCTCGCATAAGGCTGGGTCCGGATGCACTTGTGGAAGTCACCCAGATCGGGAAGGAGTGTCACACCAGGTGCGCCATTTACTACACGGCGGGCGACTGCATTATGCCCAGGGAGGGTATCTTTGCACGGGTGTTGAAAGGGGGAAAGATCAGCGTGGGGGATGAGATCCGGGTACTTGAAAATGCATCGGCGGAAAAGTTGTCCGCCCGGGAAAAAGAGACCATGGAAAAGATCAGGGCCATAAAGGATGAGCTGGGCAATGAACTCATTATCTTGACCCACCATTACCAGAGGAGGGAGATAGTCGAGCTGGGGGATTTTAAGGGCGATTCCTTGGGTCTTTCTCAAAAGGCTGCGGCGGACAAATCGGCAAAATACATCATTTTCTGTGGAGTTCATTTCATGGCGGAAAGTGCGGCTATCCTCGCGCAGGATCACCAGGTAGTTCAGATACCCGACGAGGAGGCGGGCTGCTGGCTGGCAGACATGGTAGACATATGCCTGGTGGAAAGGGCCTGGGACGAACTCACTTCCATCCTCGGGCCCGACGCATTACTACCGGTCGTCTACATGAACTCTGATGCGGACCTCAAGGCTTTTTGCGGGAGGCACGGAGGAGTGGTGTGCACCTCGTCAAACGCAGGCGATGCGTTGCGTTGGGGGTTTTCTCGAAGGGAAAAGGTCCTCTTCTTCCCTGATCAGCACCTGGGCCGAAATTCGGGCAACAACCTTGGTATGAAGCCTGAAGAGATGATCGTCTGGGACCCCCACGAGAAACTTGGGGGTAATAGTGCAGAGGAGCTGAGAGGAGCGAAATTGATATTGTGGGATGGGTATTGCCTGGTACACACGCGTTTCAAGGTGGAGCATATCGAGGAGATGCGTGAAAGATACCCAGGGGCAAAGATAGTGGTGCACCCGGAATGTACGCAGGAGGTGGTTGCCCTTGCGGACGCGGTGGGCTCCACCAGCTTTATCGTCAAGTACGTGGAGAAAGCCCCTCCAGGGTCAACCATAGTAATCGGCACAGAGGTCAACCTGGTGCGCAGATTGGCCGCAGAGCATCCCGACAAGCGGATTGTCGAGCTGCACAAATCCTTGTGTCCAAACATGTTCAAAATAGATCTGGACAAACTGCTCTGGACCTTGGAAAATCTGGGCAAGGTAAACGTGGTCCAAGTCCCTGCTGATATCAAGAGGGACGCGAAAGCCGCCCTGGAGCGCATGCTGGACCTGGCTCCCAAGGAAAAGAAGGGGGGAGGTGAACAAAAGGTGGCCTAGAGGGGAGGCCTGGGATGGACACTGAAAGGGGCACGGTAAAGAAGACCGAGGGCGGCTGGGCCTGGGTAGAGACGGAACGCAAGGGGAGTTGTGAGAGTTGCAGCCATAAGGGTCATTGCAGTATGACGGGCGAGGGGCTGGGCAAGATGGTTATCAAGGCAGAAAACACAGCCCGGGCACAAAACGGTGATCTCGTAGAAATATTCCTGAGCACGCGCACCCGGTTAAAGGGGCTTTTTATTATCTACATATTCCCGGTTCTGGGCCTACTGGTAGGGGCAATTACGGGAAATAGCCTTTCCCCGAAATTTCAATGGGATGGAGACAAGGCGTCGGTCCTGTTTGCACTGTCGGGATTAGTGTTGGCCTTCGCAGTGGCTAAGGTATTCGAGGCAAGGATGAAATCAAGACGCGAGATCATCCCCGTTGTTCAACGTGTTGTCCGCCACGGGAACCCCTGATCTCCCTGGGCACCTTCAAGTGCTCTTTCTCCGCCACGGAAGATGCGCTTGGTTGTATGGGGGGAGATTCCCATCGCACATGATGCCGCTATCAGGATATTGATAAGGGAGTTGCGGAATATCCCAATTTTTTGCCATTGCCTCCCGGAAGTTAAGATATGTGCGGGTGCAAGGCGAATTTTTCCCGCCTTTGACAGCCTTGAGACCAGGTAGAGGTCCTCCGCAATTGGTACGTCAGGGAAGCCACCAACGGACTGGAAGGTTTCCTTTCTGAGGAACAGGGCCTGGTCGCCGTAAGGGAGCCTCAAGCACCGGGACCTCAGGTTGGTCATGGTTTCTATGAATTTGATGAAGGGATGGTTGATTTCTGACCTGAAAAGAAAGGCCCCTGCCGCGACAGACCTATCCATAAGGACTTCAAACACATGGTTCACATAACCTCGGGGAAGCCGGGTGTCGGCGTGAAGAAAGAGTAAGACGCTGCCCACAGCGATTTCTCCGCCCTTGTTCTGCTGTAAAGCGCGCCCCCGGGAGGATCTGAGCACGAGTGCACCGGCATCTGAAGCCTTCTGCGCCGTGGCGTCAGAGCTTCCTCCGTCAACGACGATGACCTGGGAGTCCGGGCACTGTGCGCTCTCAATGGCCGCTGCCACGTTTTCCGCTTCGTTCAGGGCGGGGAGGACAACGGATACATAGGGCTTTTTGATTTTTCCCTCAAGCCCCAATTGGATAAGATCTTCGAAGGTATCTATATCCCTCAACGTGTGCAACAGACGGACCTTCAGGCCTTGACTCTTTGCCTTACCCAAGGTTTCTTCGAGCACCACGGGGGTGCTCCAGGAGACGTGCGAGAAGAGGTCACAGGGCTGTTTCATCCCTATAAGCCAGTAGCCACCATCAGTACTGGGCCCGACAACAATATCGTTTTCCTTCAAGGCGTCAAAAGCCGTCGCCAGATGCAGGGGGGTCAATGCCGGTATGTCGGTTCCTACCAGGACCACCCTTCTTCTTCCCTTCTTGAAGGCATTCCTCAAGGCAGCATACATACGCTCACCAAGGTCTCCAGGGTTCTGCCTGGAGCATGGAACATCTCTTCCAATCCAGCGGACCACCTGTTCTTTGCTCCCCCCTTCAAAGCAGAACACAATATCTGCCTTGCCATTGGAAGAGAAAGCAGAGGCAGTTTGCAGTATCCCTTCTGTAAGCACCCGCTGGAGCTCCGCGGCGCCCGCAGGGCCCAGTACCGGAGCAAGACGAGTCTTTGTCTTTCCCGGGATCGGGTACCTGCCGAAAATGATCACTCGATCAACAAAACGCCCGTGTCCTGTGCGTATTTTCTCAAGCCCTGTCAAGGGAGAAGCGTTCCTTTTTCTTGATTTATAGCAACAATTTATTATAGTTTGGCAGTCATTGCTAAGACAAGAGTCTTTTGAAAGGAGTCGATAGGGCGTGAAGAAAATAGAGAGGGCAATAATAAGTGTGACCGACAAGACAGGGATTGTTGATTTTGCAAAGTCTCTTTTGGGTCTTGGAGTAAAGATCCTGTCTACGGGAGGCACCGCCAGGGTGTTGCGGGAGGGAGGCGTCCCGGTAACAGACATTTCCGAGTATACGGGATTCCCGGAAATCCTGGATGGGCGGGTAAAGACTCTCCATCCCAGGGTGCACGGAGGTCTGCTCGGTATCAGGGACAACCCCGAGCACGTGAAGATGATGCGGGAACAGGGTATCGAAAACATAGACTTGGTCGTGGTAAACCTCTACCAGTTCGAAAAGACAGTGGCAAAGGAAGGCGTGACCCTGGAAGAAGCTGTAGAGAACATAGACATCGGCGGGCCGGCCATGCTACGTTCTTCTGCAAAGAATTTCAAATACGTGACAGTCATAGTGGATCCAGCGGACTACGGTGCTGTTATCAGGGAGATGGAGGAGACCGGTGGAGAGACTACACTCCAGACAAGATTCCGTCTCGCAAAAAAGGTGTTCAAGCTCACACATCAATATGATGGTGCGATCAGCAGGTACCTTGAAAAGGTTGAGATTTGAGTGTCACTCTAGCGTTTGAAAGGGTGAGAGAGGAAGATGATTCCCTTTCTTTTGTTCCAGGGCTCCCGGGGAGCAGCTAAAATCGAAAAGGAGGGAAAATGATTACTAATCAGAAATACTGGAACCCTGTGCTTGAAACCCTTCCCTATGAAAGGATAAGGGCCTTGCAGCTGGAGAAATTCAAGCGGATTTTTCACTGGGTCTACGAACGATCCAAGTTCCATCGATCCCTGTACGACAAGGCCGGTATAAGGCCGGAAGACATCAATTCCCTGGAAGATGTCAGGAAAGTGCCCACGGTGGAGAAGTCCATGATGAGGGAAATACAGCGCAAGGATCCCTTCCCCTACGGAGACGCCCTGTGCGTGCCCCTCGAGGAGGTGACCGTGTACCGACAGACAAGCGGGACGACAGGTCAACCGGTCTACCAGGCGGATACGTGGGAGGACTGGGAGTGGTTTACAGAATGCTGGGCCTACGTGCTGTGGGCCCAGGGCTATCGCCCGTCTGACAGGGTGTTCATACCCTTCGGATACAATGTCTTCGTGGCCTTCTGGGCGGGGCATTATGCCGCCGAGAAGATAGGTGCGGAAGTGGTCCCTGGCGGAGTCCTGGACACGCAGGCACGTATCTTGAAAATCCAGGAATTGAAGGCCACGGCCATGATGGCGACTCCCACCTACGTCCTGGGCATGGCTGATACGGCCAGGAACAAGCTGGGGATCGATCCCGCTTCCCTGACGATTGAGAAGATTACGTGCGCGGGTGAGCCGGGGGCAAGCATCCCATCCACGAAGAGACGTATGGAAGAGGCTTGGGGGGCGAAGGTCTATGATCATGCGGGGGCCACGGAAATTGGCGCCTGGTGCTACGAATGTGAGGCACAACCAGGGGGGCTCCATGTGAACGAAGCCTTTTTCCTCGTAGAGATCGTAGACATAGAAACGGGGGAACCAATTGAAGAGCCGGGAAAGAGGGGAAAAATGATCATTACGTCTCTGGACCGCCAGGCACAGCCTTGCATACGTTTCGACTCCAAGGACATTATAGAGTGGGACCCCAAACCCTGTCCCTGCGGCCGCACCTTTAGGCTGATAAGGGGAGGGGTCGTCGGACGCGCGGACGATATCACCAAGGTGAAAGGCGTGCTCCTTTCCCCATCGGCGATAGAGGAAGTGGTGAGGGGTATCGAGGGCCTGGGAGACGAATTCGAGGTGGTGGTGGACAAGGTCGGGGATATTGATCGGATCACCCTTAAGGTAGAGATTGTTCCAGGGTACGAAGGGCGGCGCACTGAGATAGAGGCAACCCTGAAAGACCAGTTGAGGCTGAAGACCAACCTTGGTTATGTCCTGGAATTCCATGACCACGGCACCTTGCCAAGGTATGAAGTGAAGGCCAAGAGGTTTAAGGATCTTCGCAAGATCCACTGACCATGCGTGATGCTTCCGTAAGAACCCCATCAGCTGCGTTGCGCCGCATCTTTAGTTTAGCGTACGCCGCAATCACAACGAGATGAAGTGCAACGCAGAAATTGGACTTTTTGAGAAGCCATCAAGCTTGAATTATGAGAAGGAGGAGCCTAGATGGGACAGGAAATTCCTTTAAAAGAGATCAACAGGAAAGTGCAGGAAATGAAGGTCAAGGCCGCAGAGCTAAAGGAGATGGCAGATGACTTCCCTGCCCTTTACAGGAACGTAGCCAGGATTCTGGCCAGCATAAGGGTGCTGGAGTTGAACATCTCAGATGTCGTGGAGATGGGAGAGAAGGCATGACGCGCGCAGACTAGGGAGGCATGGATGGCCGCCATGCAGCCGGCCAGGCCCCCACCAACGACGAGTACATCGGTCTCAACCGGTATCAATTTGGGCTGGCTCATCGGTGTCTCCTTTTCAGGTGTTTGCCCCCCGGAATTATCTGCCCGCCAGGGATCTTCCATCACTTCACCCTGTCAAATCTCCCGACGATTTTTCCTAGCTGTTCTATGTGTTGTCTCACGAGATCCTGGGCCAGGTGAACGTCCCTTTCCTTGATTGCGAGGTACAGCTTTTTGTGAAACCTGATAGCCCTCTTTTGCTCTTCTTCTGGAGGGAGCCATCGCCCGGCGAGCCTTTTTTGGGCCCAGGCCATTAGGGTGCGGAGGAAGAGGATAAAGGGCAAATTGTGGGATGCCTCAGCCACGAGGATATGGAACCTTATTCTCGCGGAGAGGAGTTCTTCCGCTCTTTCAGGATCCGTAATTGGTTCAAACCCGTCAATATGCCGGGCGATACGGTCCAGGTCCTCGGGCGTGGCATGTTCAATGGCGGATTTGACGATCGCGCATTCAAGGGCGATCCTTGCCTCGGTCATCTGTTCGCTAGTGAGACCATCTAGCAAGAGGTTATCCATGATTATGGAAGGGAGCATTTCAGGGTTCGTATTTCCTATGAACGCGCCGCCTCCGCTCCCCTTCTTGATCTGTATGAAACCCTGGGTCTCGAGGGTTCGCAATGCCTCCCTAACTGTGAGCCTTCCTACCTGAAACTGCTCTGCAAGAGAGCGTTCCGAAGGGAGCCTATCGCCTGGTTTCAGTTTCTTGGCCAATATGGCCTTCTTGATCTGCTCGCTTATCTCTTCAAAGGCACGCTTTGACTGGTAAGGTGAAAACATGCTGGATATCCCCTCTTGGATTCGGCCCTCCCGAAAAACGCTGGATTTGATACTGGGCACCACAGGCCCTGAAAATGTCCGAATGGTATGACCAAAGTTAGAATTTTATCCGCTCATTGTCAAGCCCAATTGACTTATGGGGCACTCGCTGTGGTGATCCTTTTCAGGACCGGGATGATCCCGCCGCCTTCGGAGATTTCCCTCGGTGTGCCTGATAGGGGTTCGAAAGGCACCTTTTCTCCCGTGGCCGGGTTCTTTATCTCCCCCTTTTCAAGATCAAGTTGGATGTCGTCCCCTTCCTTGAAGAGTCCTGCTACTCCCGGCGCCATAATAGGATAGAGACCCAGGGCGATACAGTTTCTAAAGTATATTCGGGCCATGGATTCACAGACGATATAGCGGATGCCCAACTCTTTGATCACGGCGGTTGCCTGCTCCCTGCTGGAGCCGCATCCAAAGTTTGCCCCTGCAACTATCATATCTCCTTCTCTGACCGTCTTATGGAAACCAGGATAGATGGGGCCGAATGTATGGTTTTTCAACTCTTCAATGGAAAGATGGAGCAATGAACCGGGCGTTATGGTATCAGTGTCCACATTGTCCCCGAATTTGCGTACTCTTCCCCTGATCATTCTCATCTATGTCGCCTCCCTTGGGTCTGTGATCTCTCCTCTTATTGCAGATGCCGTGACAGTGGCAGGGGAGGCAAGGTAGATCTCTGCCTCGGGGCTTCCCATCCTCCCCTTGAAATTGCGCGGCGTGGCGGCAATGCACTTTTCCCCTTCCGCGAGCACACCCTGGAATCCGGTGCAAAAACCGCAGGAGGGATTCCCGATCATGACACCGGCATCCAGCAATGTGCGCAGAAGGCCTTGATCCAGGGCCTCTTTGTAAGCATCCCGGGATGCCGCGGCCACATAGAAACGCACGTCCGGGTGGACCCTCTTGCCTTTCAACATGTCGGCGGCGATCTTCAGGTCTTCTATCCGACCATGGCAGCAGGATGCGATTACCGCTTGATGGATCTTGATATCCTTCATCTCGGATACGTTCGCTACATTACCGACGGAGTGGGGCAGGGCGATCTGGGGCTCCAGGTCAGTACAGTCCACGGAGTAGGTTTCCTTGCAGGGGGCGTCAGAGTCGCTTTCGACAGGTTCGAAATCGCGGATCCCGTGGGTCTCAAGATAGGCAACAGTCTTTTCATCGGCCCCAAAAATCCCAAACTTGGCTCCTAGCTCCACAGACATGTTGCTCATGGTCAACCTGCTGTCCATGCTCAGGTCACTTACCACCGGACCACCCCACTCTATTGCCTTGTACTGGGCCACATCAGTCCCGTAAGTACCGGCGATATAGAGAATGACGTCTTTTGCTCCCACACAGTCCTTCAGTTTGCCCCTGATTTCGAATTTTATGGTCTCCGGGACCCTGAACCAGAGTTTACCCGTATGGATTACGTAAGCCATTTCAGATACCCCTATGCCTGTTGCCGCGGCATTGAGGGCACCATAGGTCGTGGTGTGAGAGTCGGCACCCACGATCAGCATACCCGGCGACACGTGCCCCTTTTCTACCATGACCTGGTGACACACCCCCTCAAATACATCGTAAAAATACTTGACCTTCAATCGCCTGGCAAATTCCCGGCTCAGCTTCTGGTTCCTTGCAACATCCACCGAATAGGGAGGGACCCGATGGTCCAGGATAACGACCAGTTTTTCAGGATCCCATAGCTTGAAATTCTCTTCTTTGATTCCAGCCTTCTCCAGTATGGTTATCAGAAGGCGGAAGTTCTCCGGCATCATGGCCATATCAATATTGGCTGTTACGTACTCATTGGCACTTACATGGTCCTTGCCTGAAGCCCTGGCCAGGATCTTTTCAATCATGTTCATCTTGATCTACTCCTCCGTCTCTACTACCAAGTCCTTTACATGTTTCTCAGGATAGGCAACAGGTTCAATGACAACCCTCTCCCCCGGGCCCACCAGGGTGAGGCAGGCGAACTTTTTCTTGTGGTTGATCTTCATCAGGCAGGAGCGACACATCTGAAGGCCACAGCAATAGTCTCTGAAACTCAAGGTCTGATCCATCTCCTTTTGGATAAGGTGGAGGAGCACCAAGACCGAAATCTTACCATCAACCCTTATATGATATTGTTGGAAATAGGGTTCTTCATCCCTGTCAGGGTCATACCTGAAGATGTCGGCGACAATGGGATCAGCCATATCCTTAACCCTCCGGGCCCAGACGCAAGAGTTGTACTGGCATGGTCCTTGAGATGGGCCTCCCATCACTCCCTCTTCTGACAGTGGTGTGTTTCAACCAGTCCTTGTCATTACGTTCTGGAAAATCCCTCCTGAAGTGAAAGCCCCGGCTTTCTTCCCTTAGAAGGGCGCTCTCGGTGATGATTTCGGCCATCTCCAGCATGAGGGAAAATTCCGTGGACCTTGCCCATTCCAGGTTGAAACGCTTGAACCCCGGTGCGGCCAATCGTGATGCCCTGTCTTTGAGTTCACCGATTGCGGATTTTGCCTTTTCAAGACCGGTCCTCTCCCTGAACAGGAACACATGATCCTCCATGATTTTTTGGAGATCTCGTTTCAACTCCCCCAGGGTGCTCCCCCCCTCCTTTGGATGCAGATAACCATTGAGCCTCTTTTTCTCCTCTTCGATCGTGCCGCCGGGAAGTTTTTGAAACCGGTTGAGCCCCAGGGCATATTGAGCGGCATGTTTCCCTGCTTCGAAGCCAAAGACGATCATCTGGGTGAAACTGTAACCGGGTAGTCGGAGCCCCCCATGGACACCCCCCATCACTTCTCCGGCTGCAAAGAGACCTGAAACGGTCGTCTCCAGCCTCTCGCTTACCTTGATTCCACCCATGCAAAAGTGGGAACCTATGAGTATGCTGATCGTGTTTTCATAGGGATCAATCCCGAGGTTCCTGATAAACCTTCTCCTCCTTTCCCAGCTCTTGACCTTGAGGGCACTGTGAGTTCTGGGCATGCCCCGGCGGTCCACATAGATGGGACCGCTGCCCTTCTCCATTTCCCTGTATAGCTTCTGCACAAAGAGGGGGTTGTATGATTTCCCCTGATAGGAATCTACCCGGGATTCGACCACTTCCCCTTTCTTGTTTGTGTAAGGGCCATCCCAGAACTCGGGGAAATAACGAAGGTTCCTGCACCTCATATCCCCAGGCAGGGGAACGAACTGTATCATTTCCAGGTCAAGGAGGTCCGCACCGGCAAGGTAGGCCATGGCGTGTCCGGTGCCAGAAGAGTCGGTACTCACTCCGAAGGGGTTGTTACTCGTATGGGGGTAAAGCTCCCCGACAAGTCCTCCGGTAGCAATGATTATTGCTTTGGCCTGGACAACAAAGAAATCTCCGGTCCTCAGGTCCAGGCCGGTGGCCCCGGACACGCCTTCCCCTGACCCCAAGAGTCGAGTTATGAGCACGTCTTCCATCAATTCTACGTTGGGCGCGCGGATGATCTTTCGCCTGCACATGGGTAACAGATCATCAGGGAGAACACACCTGGATGCAGGCCTGATGGGCGTGGTACGGATACCGAAACCTTCGAGTGTTTCAATGGCCCCTGCGGCCTTTTGGGCTAACAACCACACCAGGCTCTGGTCGTTTAGAAAGGCACCGGCCTGAACCATTTCCCTGAAGGTTTCTTCGGGTGAGTCATGGAATGCAGTTCCTCCGTTGGCGGTTGGAGTCAATCCACTTTTCCCCACGGGGCCCTTGCTTGCCAGGATGATCCTGAGATCCTTGTGCCTCGATGCCTCCACGGCAGCGAGGGCTCCGCTGCCTCCGCCGCCGATAATAAGAACGTCGCATTGTTTCAAGGGATAATTGGGAGACACACCAACCTCCTCTATGTGCTAAACTGTTAGACAGCGTGTATCGGTCTGGGTTATGAGGAAGGTATCTCCAAGCATTACATCCCCCAGTGCCTTATCCTTCTGCCCCAGGCGGACAGAGATACACATGCCCTCCCTAAAGTCCTCGCTCGATCCAATTTCCATTAGTGGTTTTTCCACCGGGCTCAGACCGACACCACTCCCGAGACCGAAACCCAGGAGAAAATCCCCGCCGTGCCTGGTGATTTCAGTCATGGTCTCTTTGCACCACTCGGAGACGGAAATTCCGGGCCGAATTTTCGCTACTCTATCCCTGAAAAGCGAATCGAGCTCAGGCATTTTGCATTCGGAGAATGAATTGTCCTTGACCACGTAAGTCCTGAATGCAGAAGACCAGTATCTTTCAAATGAGAGGGCGAGGTAGAGGATCATAGTTGTGCCATTCGGCATAATTGCATTTTCCGGTGGTCCCAAGGCCCACTGGGTGGCGCTGGATCTCCCCAGGAGCAGCCTCACATCTTCCGCCCCTTCCATTCGGGCCTCCCTGATGATGTATGCTTCCACTGCCCTTTCACGCATATTCGAGAAGGCTTTGTCTTGCAACAGATCAAGGCAGTGTTTCACCACCCTGGAGGCGCGCCTTACCTGATCCTGTTCACGGGGGGATTTGATCTTCCTCATGTCCAGGACCATATCCTCGGCATCCAGTATAGTGCAGCCTTCAAGTGCCTGTATCAAAGATTTCAACTGATGATGGGGCATCAATCTCTTGAGCCCCCCATCACCTATTGTGCCGGGTATGAGGTCTTTTTCCTTCAGGTATTCAACGCATTTCCCGGCGACATCGGGACACGCCCTCACATCCTGGATCCAGGTGATCATCCTGGCGCTGGGGAGCCCACGGGAGGCCCCCTCAAAGAAGAGGGTCGGCTCTCCCTGCCGCGGTATTGCCACCATGAACCCCTTGGGGAGTCGTATAACATAGTTGCTGAAATAACACGGGTTTGCGCACTCATCAAAGGCATTACCATAGGCAAGGAGGCAATCGATGCCCCTTTGCTTCATTCCCTCTCGGACTTTCCGGATCCTTTCCAGGAACTCCTCTCGCGGCATATTTATGGGGTCCCAGATGTTTCGTCCGTTTCTCAAGGCAGGCTGCATTGTTTTCATCATTGTCCCTCTTTGATATATAGCCTGGTTTCG
Source organism: Deltaproteobacteria bacterium (assembly GCA_019308525.1). Next base: position 3,365 of record JAFDIC010000024.1, on the reverse strand, counting down.
GTCTTGGAGAGCTTTTCCGGTCCCTCATTGGTTATCAAATAGGTCTCTCCGCAAGCCAGGTAGCCGACCTCCGGCAGATACTGGTTGGGATGGATAACCACCACCTGATCTTTTTCAAGGAGGGCACCGGTATTATCATCAATGGCGCCACCCGGGGCGATTGATCCTACACCAAAGCCGTGGCCCCGGGCCCGCATGTGTGGAGGATAGCAGTACTCGGCATAGCCTGCCCGGCTGATGACCCCGTTCATGACCCTGGATATCACCGATGCGGGTGCCCCAGCCTTGACCTGTCTGAGGGTTTCCTCCAGCGCCCTGAGAAGGATATCATATTTCTCGGGCACAAGGGGGGGAGGCTCTCCAGCAACGACGGTCCTGCACAGTTGAAAGAATTGCCCCTCCAGGACGGGTGTTATCTCTCCAATGATCACATCACCATCCTGTATCCGTCTGTCCCTGGGCTCATGCATCTCAAAATTGTGTTTCCCGGAACTCAGCAGGATGAAAATATCCTCGGCGCCTGCTGAACGCATTGCGTATTCTACCTGGGCAGCAAGCTCATATTCCCTGATTCCCACCCTTGCAGATTCAAGGAAGGCATTGAAGCCCCCATCAGCTATTTCAGCCGCCTTTCTGACCACGTTCAACTCCTTTGCAGTCTTCTCCCGTGCTATTTCTTCAATAATATCGTCCGCAGGAACCAAGTTGTTCTCTCTTTCAAGGGCAAGGTAGGTCTCCCGGGTCATTTCAACACCACCCACGACTCCGACTGGGCCCATCGGGGCAAGTTTCTGAAGGATTGAGACCAGATCCCTGGCAAAGGAACTGGTTCCCCTGACCTTCTCTATCCAGGTCTTTGCCCTGGCCCTAGTAGCATCCGAGGCGGGTTCCACCAAGAGCTGCACGTCTCCGGCGCTTGATACTACGGCTGCGTTCCTTGGCCCCATGGGCCGGAATTCGGAAAAATAGTAGAGGTAACTGGGCCGGAGGATGCTGCATGTCCCGCCCGAGAAGATGACCAGGGAAGCAAGGTCCTTTTGCTTCATCAGGTCCAAGGCCTTTTCCAGTTTCCTGTTTCTCATTCCCTTTCACCCGTTTCTTGTTCTTGGCACGGATTACACGGATTGCACAGGTTTTTCAGCAGCGGGATTCGGGCCTCCGAATCACCGCTGCATAACACGGCCATAGCAATCTGGAAGTGAGCGTTGGCCACGGGCGCTCCGCTCGGGCCCCTGTTTTCCGCTGCCTCAAACCGATCCGTGAAATCTGTGTAATCCGTGCCAAAAGTCCACGGTCTCCTGTCTCTCGCCTCTGACCTCAAGCCTCCAACAATCTCTTGGATCGCAACAACATGTTGCTCCTACAGGGGAAGGGAATTCAAAGTTCAAGGTTCAAAGTTCAAGGTTCAAAGTTCAAAGGCATAGAATCGTGGCAAGATGCCGCTCCTAGAAGAAGTCACGAGTTACAAGTGACAAGTGACAAGTTGCAAGTGACTGTTACTTTTCCATTCGGCGATCATCGGTCGTCGGTCGTCCGTCTTTCTACTCCCCATTCCGTGACCGAGCCCCGCAAATCTACTTGAGGAGTTCATATTCTCCTTTCCTGCTCAGTATATAGGGGCCGATCCCTCCCGCCTCAAGGATAGCCATGATGAAATCCGGGAAGGGTTTTGCCCGGTAGCATTCCCCTGTGGTGAGGTTTTGGATATCCCCTGTCTTCACATTTATCCTAAGTCGGTCACCCTTTTGTATCCTGTCAGCCTCCCCACCGATACTGAATATTGGGAGGCCCGAGTTGATAGAATTCCTGTAAAATATCCGCGATGCACTGTTACAAACAATGGCACTGATCCCCTTGTCCTTGAGGAAGAGCGGGGCGTTTCTTGATGAGGAGCACCCAAGATTGGTTCCCCCGACCCAGATGTCACCCCGCTTCACCTCTTTGGGAAATTCCGGAATGAGTAGTTCGCCTATATGTTCCATGAGAAGGTCATGGCCGGCATGGAGCCATTTACTTGGGGTTATGCTTTCGGTATTGACATTGTTGCCCACTTTCCAGGCATTTCCTTCAACGATCCATTCCCGAGTCATAATAACATATCCTCCGCCGCTGCTTGGTTCCCTTATCTTTTCAGAGATATCTCCTCGGGTCCGCAACCTTGCCTTCGACCGCCGTGGCAGCGCAGGTGGCCGGTGATGCCAGGTAGGTAAAGGACCCTTCGGCGGTCCTGCCGGGCCAGTTCCTTGGTCCGGGGTGCATCTGGGTCTCACCTGGGGCCAGGTGTCCGACACTGAAGGTCTGGCATGTCCCGCAATAGGCCGGAAAAATGTCGCACCCGCTATCTACGAAGATTTCCATGAGACCTTCTCGCGCGCATGCTCCCAGGACCTCGCGGGTTGAGGGGATGATCAGGGTTCTTGCCTTGACCTTCTTTCCCTTCAGGATCCCGGCCGCCTCCCTGAAATCGTAGATGCTTCCCCCGGTGCAGGTCCCGATACAGACCTGGTCTATCTTCTCTCCCAGGACTTCCGACACAGGCTTTGTATTGTCCGGTGAAGACGGCGCAGCTACCTGGGGTTCAAGCTTCGATACGTCAAACCTGAAAATCCTTTGGATTGTCGCATCAGGGTCGCTCCTTACTACTTCGAAGGGTTTTTTCACCCGTCCTTCGAGGTATTCCAGTGTAATGTCATCAGGTTCGATAAATGAGCATTTTGCGCCAAGCTCCGTGGACATCAATGTGAACGGAAACCTGAGGGGCACGGGTAGAGAATGTATATAAGGACCTTCCCATTCAACGGCCTTGTAAACAGATGCATCCATGCCTGCCTCAGCCAGGATATGCTGGATGACATCTCTAGGGTAGACGCCGTCCCGAGTCTTTCCCTCTATGACGTATCTGTGCGTTTCAGGGACCCGGAACCAGAGCTTGCCTGTGAGGAAGACTTCCAGCATCTCCAGTCCGCACTGAGCACCCATGGCACCCACCGCGCCGTATGCATTCGCATGGGAATCTCCGAACAGGCAGAGGGCGCCAGGATATGCATATCCCTGCTCCATGATAATAATGTGTGCTATCCCGGAGCCGAAATCAAATACCTTCAACCCCAGTTTGCGCGCCCATTGCCTCGTTTCCTTCTGGTTTTGGGCCAATTCATCGCTGTGGGCAGTGCAGAAGTGGTGACTCAGGAAGATCCCGATTTTATCCCTGTCAAAGACCCCGGTCATCTCTCCCAGTTCATTGAACTGCTCGAACTTCCTTGCATCGACCCCTTCATGGAGTCCCGCATAGTCAATACGGGCGGTGACGAATTCACCCGGGGAGATTGTTTCAAGGGGCGTAACTGAGTGATTCATGAGTATTT
>JAFDIC010000335.1 GCA_019308525.1 Deltaproteobacteria bacterium | reverse complement strand
GACCGTCGCTCATGCTTCCTCCGGCCGACAAAAGCCTCGACCTCCTCCTCCAGAAGCTCCTGGATGAATTCCTGAATCTTGTGCCGTACAATCTCCTCCAGATGCTCATAGGCCCCTATTGACCATCCTGCTCCAGCCCTGTAATCTTTCCTCATGGCGGTGTTCTCCTCCTTCTGCTAAGATTTTTCCCAAAACCTCAGAAGGATACACCACCTGATTCCCTTTTTACACACTTTTTGATACTACCTCCTGAACCGTGCTCCAGGCCGTTACCCTCGGCTGCTCCTCCACGTATTCGGGCAAAAGCCGCATGTCCAGTACCCGCATCACCACGAGCTCTTCAGCCAAGCGCTTCTGTCGCAACCGATTGGCCTTGTCCATTACCCCCTCGATGAGCCTCACGTACCCCTGAAGCCCGTCAAAGTCACGATGGCCCCGTATGAGAAGATGCTGCTCAATGCGCCGCTTTAAGACCCCGTGGCCACTCTCGATGCCCCCGTTCTCATGGGGCTTGCCCCTCTGGATCGTCCGGGGCTCCATCCCAAAATGAGCCATCATATCCACGTAGGTCTTGTTGAACTCCCAGGCCCCCTCGTGACCACTGCCGATCGTGTGGGTGGCTGCTGTGCAATGGCCTGTCCAGTGCTCCCTGGGAACATGCCCCAGCCGCAAAAGCGTCGCCTGAAGACCCTTCTTGAGCGCCAGCATACTCTCGCTGTGGCAAACAACAGCCCACTGCCAGTTCGAATAGGTAAGCACCGAGTGACAAAGAAAATGCAAAAAGGGCTCCCCATTGATCGTTATCCTCAACCTGTTCATCCACGTGAAATCCGTCTCCATCCTCACACCGGGTCTGTGCTGCTGGGGGAAATAGACCTCTTTGGGTGGACCCTCAAGCGCTCGCCACCGCCGAACACGGCGCTGAAAGGTCCTGAGCTGGCCCTCATGGTAGCTCCCAGGATGCCGCTCACAGAGCCACTCAAACAACACCTTGGCCTCAAGCTCCGGCGCATCCTCCAACATCGCCCTGACCTCGGGCCAGTCCCCCGCAAACGCATCCGAGCGAGTCCGCCACGTGTGCTCCACCTCGAGCTCAGATGGCAACTTCCCCGCCCGAAGATACTTCCGAGCTGTCTTGGGGCCCAGATCCGCCCGCAAACAAGCCTTCAACAACTTCCCAGTCCTCTGATACTCTGCCATCAACCTCCTCACTTTCCGGTCCGGCGTTATCATCGGCCCCCCTTTCTCATTTCTGAAAAAAGAGCCGTAATAACACACACTCAACAGGGAAGTCTAATTGTCGTCACTAGGGAAGTATAATTGTCGCTGGCCAGACCCTACGGTTAACCCTTCAGGAGGTGGAAAAATGACCAGAGAGCGGCTTGACGGTTTCATTGGAATCAGGCTCACAAATGACTCCAAGGAGATGATAGCCCGTGAGGCCAGGCGGAGAGGTGTGAGCATCACCACCCTGCTTGGCCTTGCCATTGGTGAAGGTTGGGAAAAGGCCCTGGAGAAGCTGCCTGTCAAGGAGATCCGCCATGGGCCCGAAGATTCCGAGGGCGATTGAGGGGCTAAAATGGCAGAACGTCGGCGTTTTTGGTATATTACAGAAAGAAAATCCCCAAGAACGGGCGCAGAGGCCCCGACGCCGGGAGCACAGGTGGTCGGTGCCGGGCCAAATTGTTAACAATTTGATGAACAATGCGATTGCCGGAACGCAAAAAGCCTGGGCTGAAGTGTAAGCTGGAGCGGGTCAAACCCGGTCTTATTGCAACTCTGTTGACTTCTGTCACTCTTGGTGAAGCGGCACAGAAGGTGGGCTTAAGCCATGCTACCGTATGTCGGTATCTCCAAGATCCTGAATTTAAGGCAGAGTATGATCAAGCCCGTAAAGGTGTAGTAGCCCAGGCCTTGGCAAAGTTGGAGACCCTGTCAGAGAAGGCCGTAGAGGTCTTGGATGAACTCTTGAAACCAGGGATTGCCGATTATGTGCGCTTGAACACAGCCAAGGCGGCCCTGGACTATGTAACACGTATCAAGACCCTTGAGTCCATGCAGGAGAGGTTGGAGCGGCTGGAGAAGAAGCTGAAGGAGATGGAGCGTGAAGGACCTAGAGAGGCGAATCAAGCGGCTTGAAGAGAAGATCGGAACCATTGAGGGTGACGCCCCTGACCACATCATGGTCTCAGGCCTTGGCAAATGCTACTGTGCCTTTTAAGCGGAGATCTCAGAGAAGCTGGAGAAGATAGCCAGGAAGCACGGTACCAAACGGGCCGACAAGGTCAAGATAATTGCAGTGCTAGGGCCGAGCTTCTATTGTGAGAAGTGTGAGGATCGGGCCGAGGATGCCGTCTTGTCGCAAGAGGAGGACCTGGAGCTATTCACGAACCCACCAGAAAGAACAAGCCTACCTATCGCTGTCCTGGAGCAATAAAACTCCCTTCAGCCCACAAAAAAGTCTCGTTCTAGGCCATCCTAGGGGCTCAGAAGGGCAAATCTTCTGGAAAACTTCTGACCATTAGACGCCACGCCGAACATTATTTTGCCTGCAAAAACGACACAGCCTGTGGTGAGGTCCTGTTGACTTATCGAGGGCCTGTTGTGTGTTCAGGTAAGGTGTGGACACCGTGGCCGTTTTGTGACCAAAGATGGACTGAATAGCTGTTCCTGGTCATAATGCCTCTACACTAAGATGCCCGAGAATTCATAATGCTATTGAGTTACAGGATGTTGGCCAGCCCCTCGAAGATGTGTAGGAAATTTGAGAATTGTGGAAGAACCAGCATGGGCAGGCTAAGACCATCCATAACTGGAGAGACTTTCTGGGACTGTGGAGTTCTGGCTCCGACGCTAGCCAGTTTTCGCTTGGGCTATAGGTGGCAAGAAACGTCACAAAGCTGATACAATCTTCTATAAGGAAGGATTAGGGTGAAGGGGTTTTTTTTCTTGACTTTTGTGAAGACCTTTGTTATTCGAATGCTAACAGGCGAGCGAAGGTACTGACGGGGAGTTGGACTGGATTTTGCAAAACAGGGACTGCCAGCAGGGTTTGGTCTGCTGATTTCGATAATTAGCTGAAGGATAGAGAGTGAGACCGTCATGCAACATCGCAAAATAAATGTGATTTTCAGGGAAGCTCCTGGTTTCAGGAGGGTAGTGGCTACGGGAGTTTTTGGAGGTCCGACTCCGACAGGAGAGTTGATGTGTAATTTTTTTGTTTAACATCGTCCATTTCCTTCGAAGATATATCTGATCGTAGAACCGGATGGGACAGTTTCCAACGAACAGCAGCATTATGATGCCCCAGAAGGGACTGAACAATTTGTTCGGGAGGTACAGGTTGCCATCTTGCTAAATCCGATGACGGCTAGGTCGATTGGAGAATGGCTCATAAAACGAGCCGAAGAGATAATAGAGGGTAGATCTACCATTGAATAGATGAGGAAAATAGATATGAATTCCAACTACTTGATCAAAGATACCGATATCTATAGTGGAACTGAAGGTGGTAGAGTCATTAAGGATTATGTTTTCAGAATCAAGGAAACCGACGATGGTCTCACAGTGTATGTCACCAAGACGGAAGCCTTTGGTAGGAGATTGTATGACCTAGTGTTCAGAGTCAAGGTCTTAAGAGATGTATTGAGACGTCTGTGGCGATCAAATAGGTATCATCAAGAGTATTCCAACTTGTTGCTCGGCCGTTATTCACAAGAGGAGTTTCTAGCTATTGCCGAAAAGTATGTATCAGACTTCAGAACTAATGTCAGTAAAGGACAGCTTGCTGCTGAAGCCAGCATTGTTCTCGATGCTGTTCAGGAAACTATTACATCTGGTGATCTATCGCAGCTTCTTGACGTTGACCCTGCCATGATAGAGGAAGCCCTCAGGCAGTGTCCATATGTAGAACGGGATAGGGGTACCGAGGACTAGATATGACCGTCAAGAACAATCCGCCTGCGGCCATAGAGGGAAGAAAAATCGAAATAACAAGCCAAAAGATTACACCTAGCGGTGGTCCAAAACGGACTTGCTTCCGGAGTATGGTGTTTCCCATAACAGTTGAGAAACGTGGAAAGGGCATCATCATTCAGGAAGTTAATCCAAAGCGACCGAGATGCCGTGATTATTCCATGCTAGATGCAGGAGATGGCATCCATGGCCGTAGGCTATGGGGATTTTCGACCCTGCCGATCACCAGAAGTTCGATCGGTGTGGGGGGAAAGCGCAGAACTGGCAAACATTCAGGCCAGAACGTAATGATAAACGGTACCTTTTGTTTTCTTGAAATTGTGTCTGGATGGAGGGGGAAAAACCTTCCAGTTCATCCAAAACAGCAGTTTCTGCAATCCTCCTCTGGAACACCAGAACCCCTCTAGTCTGTCTTTTGTCTTAAGGATCAATTTTGCAAAGGGACATCTTTGCATTCGTCTTGCACACATAACGAGAAAAACACCAAGAAACAAGGAAGACCACCAAACGGATAAGTGCTTGGAGTTTTTTAGCTGTTTTGCCTCTTGATGTTTCCTGATTGGTGCCCAAAATAGTTCATCGAGCTCTTGTCAATAGGTGTGTAAATTCGAATCAGGCAG
>JAFDIC010000334.1 GCA_019308525.1 Deltaproteobacteria bacterium | reverse complement strand
AACGGGCCTGGAGTGGGTGGCGGCCTGGAGCTCGCCCTGGCCTGCGATCTGAGGATAATGAACAAGGAGGCAATGGTTCGACTCCCGGAATTGACCCTGGGGCTTACCCCGGGTTGGGGAGGAACCCAACGCCTGGGGCGGCTTATCGGCCTGGCAAGGGCAAAGGAGATGGTGCTGATGGCAGACCCTCTAAACGCTGAAAAGGCCCTTGATTGGGGCGTTGTCAATTACCTTGCAGCACCCGATGAATTCAACAAGACGGTGGATGATATTGCGGGCAAGCTTGCAAGAGGGGCACCCATGGCCCAAAAGATGGCAAAGGCGATACTATATTATGGGGCTCAGGCAGACCAGAGGACCGGGCTGTTCCTGGAGAGTTCGGCATCGGGGGACATCTCCCTGACCCGCGACTTGAATGAAGGATTGACGGCGATGGCTTACAGGCGCCGTCCCAGGTTCACGGGGAAATAGGCAGACTCTATGAGCAGGAGATGGGGGTTTTTGGTGAGCGTGTAGAGGAGCAGCGATGAACCTTTCGCGTGTTATCAGCAGGGGGGCAAGGTATTTCCCCGGCAAGGACGCCATTCTGTTCGGTCAACAGAGGTTTACGTATGAACAGTTGAACGAGCGTGTAGGCAGGGTGGCATCTTACCTCGGGGAACAGGGGATCTCCAGGGGAGACCGGGTGGCTGTCTACCTGGATAATCGCCCCGAGTGGATTATGATCTATTACGGGATTGTCAGGGTCGGGGCCGTTGCAGTGTGCATAAGCTCGGCATACAGGAGTTCAGAAGTGGAGCACCTTGTTTCCGACTCGGGGCCGGGAATCCTGGTTACATCCGAGGCACTCCGCTCCAACATCCCGGAGTTGCGGAACTCCAGTATCAAGGACCTCTTGATCCTTGAGAGGGACAAGATCTTATCAACACTTGGAGAGGAGAAGAAGACAAAAACCACGGCCCTCGGGGTTCAAGAATGCGACGCGGATGATACCTGTGTGCATTTGTACACCGGAGGAACCACGGGTGTTCCCAAAGGGGCGATGCTGACGCATAAGAACCTTCTCTATACCTCTCAGAATGTCTGTTATCATGAAAGGATGGCACCGGGGGACAAGCTCCTGTGTTTCATGCCCCTCAACCATGTCTTCGCCGGTTGCCACATCATGAATTCCTGTTTCTATTCCTGCGCCACATTGGTGCTGCACAGAGGATTTGAAATGGAAGAGATTATCTCCTCCATAAAAACCAACAGGGTGAATCGCTTCTATGCGGTGCCGACGGTGTATATCCGCATACTTAACACGCCTGAATTTCACAAGCACCTTGGCTCGATAACATATTCTTTTTCCGCCGCAACGAGCATGCCCCTGAAGATCGTCAGACAATGGAAGAAGACGTTCGGCCTTGATATCCACGAGGCCTATGGAATGACGGAGACATCCTCGCTGGTGACTTTCAACCACATGTACAGGCATAAGGCAGGGTCTGTCGGTACCCCTGCCGGGGTGGTAGAAGTAAGGATCGTTGATGGTGAAGGAAGAGAAGTGGAGAAAGGTGGGGAGGGGGAGATAGTCATAAGGGGGCCGAACATAATGAAGGGGTATTTCAATCGACCGGAAGAGACCCTGGAAGCCATAAGGGATGGGTGGTTGCATTCGGGAGACGTCGGTCGCCTGGACGAGGAAGGATACCTGTACATAGTTGACAGGATAAAGGATGTGATCATCAGCGGCGGATTGAACGTATATCCGGCGGAGGTTGAAGGGATTCTGTACACTCACGAGGCGGTCGAAGAGTGTGCTGTCGTAGGTATGAAGCAGGATGAGTATGGAGAAACAGTCACGGCCTTTATCAAGCTGAAGAAGGGCAAGGCGGCCAGCGAGGATGCCCTGGTAAGGTTCTGCAAGGAGAGAATGGCATCCTACAAGGCCCCGAAGAGGATCAACTTCGTGAATGATCTGCCCAAGACCCCCCAGGGCAAGATCTTGAAAAGGGAGCTCAGAAAATCCCAAAAAACCCTCTGATCAGGCCCCGTTTCGCCGGGGAAGAATGAGTGAACGGCTTACAACTGTCCGGGTAGAAGAGTATTTGAGATTTTCGGAAACCTCTTTCATGGAAAAGAACAGGATATTCTTGATAGTTTCTCTGGGGATCGGGGTCTTTGCAGGGCTTTATTTGACAAGCCTTTACAGTTACCTGCTCTTTCACACCCTGGCGGAGGTCTTTTCAGTCGTTATCGCCTGTGCCATCTTCATGGTGGCATGGAACACAAAGAATTTCCTCAATAATTCTTACCTGCTTTTCCTCGGTATCGCATATCCTTTCATAGGAGGCTTTGACCTGGTTCATGCCATGGCATACAAGGGCATGGGTGTATTTCGAGGTTACGGCGCAGACCTGCCCACCCAGTTGTGGGTAATTGCAAGGTCAATGGAGAGCCTCACACTCTTTCTCGCCCCCTTTTTTCTTGGAAGGAAAATCAAGTCCCCTTATGTGTTTGTAGGGTACGGCGTGGCAACGTTGATCTTGCTGGGATCTGTATTCCATTGGAGAGTGTTTCCTGCCTGCTACATAGAAGGACAGGGGCTGACCACTTTCAAGAAGGTCATCGAGTATCTGATTTGTCTCGTACTTTTGCTTTCAGCCTGCCACCTGTGGAGGGCCAGGAGGTATTTTCACAGGACCGTACTGGGGCTACTGGTTGCATCTATTCTCCTGACCATCATATCAGAACTGCTGTTCACCTTCTACGTAGATGTATACGGGTTTTTCAACATGGCCGGACACTACGTCAAGGTAATCAGTTTCTATTTGATTTACAGGGCCGTTGTCGTCACAGGCCTTACAAAACCCTTCCGATTGATGTTCAGGGAACTACAGGACAAGGAGGAGGGTCTCAAGGAAAGCGAGGAAAAGTATCGCAGGATGATGGAATCAACAAGGGATCCGGTCTATATTTGTACCCAGGACTACCGTGTAGCTTACATGAATCCGGCCATGATCAGGAGAATCGGACAAGACTTCACCGGGGAGCCATGCTACAGGGTCATACATGGAATGGAAGAGCAATGCCCCTGGTGCGTGCATGACAGGGTCCAGAGGGGAGAACACGTGGAGAATACGCTTCTCAGCCCAAAGGACGACAGGTACTACCTGGTATCCCACTTTCCCCTGCTCAGCCGGGACGGATCTATTTCAAAGATGACGGTCCTGACGGATATCACCCAACGAAAGCTTGCAGAGGAGGCATTGAAGAGGGAAAGGGAGGAACTTGAGAGGCGGGTCCGGGAAAGAACGGCTGAACTGCTGAAGATAAACAGGGAGCTTAAACAGGAAGTGGAGGAGAGAAAGAAAATCGAAAAGGCCCTGAAAGAGTCGCAAAAGGAGCTGCGTAACCTCTCTGCCAGGCTGATCAAGGTCCAGGAAGAGGAGAGAAAGAGGATAGCCAATGAACTGCACGACAGCATAGCCCAGAATTTTGCCGCTATCAAATTCAGCCTCGAAAGCAAGCTGGATCACATGGGTGAGGGCGCGGCGCCTGCTGGAATTTCCCTTGAGACGATCATTTCAATGGTGCAAAAGAACATTGAGGAAGTGCGCAGAATCATGAACGACCTCCGCCCTTCTGTCCTGGATGATCTGGGGATCCTGGCGGCGGTGCGCGCCCATTGCAGGGAGTTCGGAAGCGTTTATTCTGATTTGCATATTGATCTGGATACCACGATAGCGGAAGAGGACGTACCGCAGACCCTCAAGATTGTCATTTACAGGGTCATACAGGAAGGTTTGAACAATGTGGCGAAGCACAGTAAGGCTGACAGGGCCTTGATCTCGATCAAGAAAACGGACAATGCTATCGAATTGTTGATTGCTGACAACGGGATCGGTTTTTCTCCGGAAGGGGTCCTGGCCAATAACCGGCTTCAGGGGGGCTTGGGGCTGGCCAGCATGAAGGAGCGCGCAGAACTATCGGGAGGACGTTTTTCCATCTGGAGCGAAAAGGATTCGGGATCAACCATAAGGGTCACGTGGGAGATTGGGAGGCATCCGGACAATGAAGAGCTTGAGAAGGTTGTCTGACCTGGTGGAACATTGCGGGCTTGAGCCCTTCCTTTTCAAAGCGCGGTCTCCCTTACCATGGAGCAGACAAAATGGTTTGACAATCACCCGGAAAAAGACATAATTTGCAAGCTGGACGGTAGTTGCCATGCTGGGGACGATTCGCACGAGCTGTATGCTCTTTCTGATCATGATGATGGCCGGGATCCTGTCAAGCACGGTAGCCTACCTCAAGATCCCTTCCGGCCTGGCCCACACCGTGAGTCAAGCGGGTCTCTCACCCGGAATTCTCTTTCTCCTGGTCTCCGTACTGTATGTCCTGCTTGGATGTTTTTTTGATGGAATGTCAATAATGCTCCTGACACTGCCCATCATCTATCCGCTGATGGTGAATGAGCTCAAGTATGATCCCATCTGGTTCGGAATAGTCCTTACGGTCCTCATCGAGGTGGCACAGGTAACCCCTCCTATCGGCTTTAACCTTTATGTGATCCAACACGTGTCCGGTCAGTCTATCACAACCGTGGCCAAGCATGCC
>JAFDIC010000333.1 GCA_019308525.1 Deltaproteobacteria bacterium | reverse complement strand
GGGCTACAACTGCATTCCTTATCTCTACACCGGAGTCTGGCGTTGATTCGATCGCCTTGACCTACGCCCTTCTTGACCCGCTGATGACCATAGCAAGACCTGTCACAGCCTTTGCCACCGCTACAGCGGCCGGGATAGCAGAAAATTCCTTCGGGGGCAAAGAGGAGAATCTTGTCCAGGTGCCGGATCTAAGCTGCCCGGTGGACCAATGTTGCGATGGAAGCGATTGCCCGCCGAGCCTGCACAATGCTCATCACAGTTTTCAGGAAAAACTTTGGTTCGGCTTCAAATATGCCGTAAACGAGCTGTGGAACGATATCGCTGCCTGGTTTTTCATCGGTCTTGTACTTGCCGGTCTTATTACCGCCCTGGTGCCTGCTGAAGTATTGACCCGGCATCTCGGGGGTGGAATACACTCTATGCTTATCATGCTTGCGGCGGGTATTCCCCTTTACATCTGTGCTACTGCTTCCACGCCAATCGCGGCGGCATTGATCCTGAAAGGCGTGAGCCCTGGGGCTGCACTGGTTTTCCTCATTGCCGGTCCTGCAACGAATATTACCTCCCTCACGGTCCTGTTCAGAATACTGGGTAAAAGGGCTACGGTAATCTATCTCATTTCAATCGCAGGGGTCGCCCTTTTGGCGGGATTGGCCCTGGATAAAGTCTATTCATGGCTTGGTGTGTCCGCCCAGGCGGTTGCTGGTCAGGCGGCAGAGTTTATCCCTTACTGGGTCAAGTTCTTGGCGGCCATCTTGCTGCTTTCCCTTTCGGTGAGGCCCCTCTACAGGGGTGTCGTTGCCAAGTTCAGATCGCGAAGAAGCAGCAGTGCTGAACAGGACCACTGCACCTGCCTCCATGAGCATGGTTCCGGCAAGGAAGGGATATCGATAGGATCCTCCTGTTGCGGCAAGTAGGCCCATGAAGCGGTATCGTGACTATAATACCTACCTCAAGGAAATCTTCGGGGAGCGGGTGCAGAAGATTCCCCTTGATGCGGCACTGGGTTGCCCGAACCGTGACGGCACCATTTCAAGGGAAGGTTGTATTTTTTGCGATAGGAGGGGATCGGGCACTGGCGCAATGGCGGAGCAGGGCCTCTCCGTCTGCGAGCAGGTGGTCAGGGGCCGGAGGTTCGCCGGGCAGAGGTACGGAGCAAGGAAATTCATCGCCTACTTTCAGTCCTTTACAAATACCTACGGTCCTGTGATGAAACTGAAGGATCTTTATGATGAGGCCCTTGGGCACCGGGGAATGGTGGGCCTTTCTGTCGGCACAAGGCCCGACTGCGTGGACAGGGACGTTGCCGCCCTGTTGTCCGAATACGCGAAAAGGTACCTGGTGTGGATTGAATACGGGCTCCAGTCCGCCCACGATATCACCCTTTCGAGGATAAACAGGGGTCACGATGTGGCGGCCTTTGAAAAGGGCGTGTTTCTCGCGGATCAATACGGGCTCAATGTGTGCGTCCATGTCATCCTGGGGCTGCCGGGTGAGGATAAAGACATGATGATGGACACGGCCAGGTTTCTTGCCTCCATGCCCGTAAGGGGGGTGAAGATTCATGGCCTTTACGTGTGCAAAGGGACAAGGCTTGCAACCCTATATGAACAGGGCGCGTACAGACCTCTCGAAAGGGACGAATACGTTGACCTGGTGGTGGACTTCCTGGAGCTATTGCCCCCGGAGATGGTGATTCAAAGGTTGACCGGGGACCCTGTCCCGGGGGAGCTCATGGCCCCTGGCTGGGCCCTGAGGAAAATGGAGAACCTGGATCTGATAAGAACGAGGCTGGAGGAAAGGGATACGTGGCAGGGGAAGGAGTACAGGAGGTCTATTGCAGGTAGATCCATTGGGTAACGTGAACATCTATTTTGCCCTTTCAGGCAAAAGCTCTCAGGAATTGGTCCAGGGTCTTGGTGTCCTGGACATTATGTACGCTCAGGTGGTCCCCCGAAGGTATTATTTTCTTGCACAGCCCTGATAAAACCGTCTTGGGCCCCACCTCGATGAACGTGTCGATTCCCTGGTCGAGCATAGAGGATATTATGTCATACCATTTGACAGGTCTTACCAGTTGATGGGCCATCAAGTCCTTGATGGTTTCGGGTTTCCTTTCAGAACGGGCGGTTGCATTGAAAAACAAGGTAATTTCGGGCTCTTTGAAGGCTACATCTCCCATGAAGTTTCGGAATTCTTCTACTGCATTTTCCATCAGGGCGCAATGCCAGGCACCGCTCACCTTTAAGGGGATTGCCTTCTTTCCCCTCTCCTTTACCATCCTGACAGCCGCTTCCAAGGGCTCCTGTCGTCCGGATATTACCACCTGTTCCGCCGTGTTGTGATTGGCAACGGCAAGGACACCATCCTTGCCCGCAAGATTGACTATTTCCTCGACCTCGGAAATACCAAGTCCGAGGATTGCCGCCATCCTGCCGGGATTCCGCAGGGATTCCCTGTGCATCAGTTCTCCCCTTCTATTTACAAGTTTGAGGGCATCGAAGGGGGAGACGACAGCGGCTGCCGCCAGGGCGGCATACTCCCCTAAACTGTGGCCGGCAGTGGCGCTGGGCCTTATTCCGGCCTGCTCCAGGGCACTCATGCATGCCAGGTTGACAGCAGTTATTGCGGGCTGAAGGTTCACGGTGAGTGTCAACTCATCCAGGGGCCCCTCAAAACAGAACCTGGAGATCGGTCTCTTGCAGATTTCATCCGCGTATTGGAATATTTCTTTCGCCGAAGAGTACCTATCGGCCAGATCCTTGCCCATGCCGATATATTGTGACCCCTGGCCTGGAAAGAGAAAAGCTATTCTGGGTGCCATTTCAAGACATTCCCCCCCCATGGATATATAAGGATGTGGCCCGGAAGCATCAGGTTTGCTTTTGGGGCTCACCCACCTTCTTCATAAAAGCCTGTTCCAGGGCGATCTCGAACTCCCTTGATCCCGGCACAAGGGATCTGTTACGGGAAACTTGATCGAGGACCTCCTTCTCCGCCCTGTCGAACTTCATGTTGATCTGGGTTATGACCCGGTTCACGAGTTGGTAGATCTCAAGATCAGTCCCGTATACTTCAATGACAGCGGGATCATTTATGATGATCTCCAGGATGTACTGGGTCATGTAAAGGGAAATCGGGTTTGGGTGGGGAACAAGATCGCGGATGGGGGCTGTAAAGTATTTGAAATCGAATTCGTTGGTCTTCTGGGCTGCCTTCAGGCCCTTGAGAATGAGATCGGACACTGCCGCAGGGTTGTCCGTCTCAATAATCTTTTCCATAAGTAAGGTTTGAGTCAGGGTACTATGGATCTCGGGCAGCTTAAACCTAAAGAATCTATCCCGTTGAAACGCCTCCTGTTTCTCCTTCCTCTCCAGTCTGCTTAAGAGTTTTTCCTGTACCCTGCCACTATCAAATCTTTTCATAATACAAATGTAATGGTTTCGTAGAGAGTCCAACTGCCCGCGGGGCGGGATCTGGGGCTCTGCTTTGTACCCCATTCCTTCCCCAGTCTAAAGATCGCCATCTGGATGTTGCCTCTATATGGGCCAACCAATAGTTCAGTCCTTGCTCTGTCCACCGGATGCTTCTGCCTTTTTCCCACCGGAATCCTCTTTCTTGCTTTTTCCCTCTCTATCTCTCTTTGGAGTACTGCCTTTACCCCTGCTGGATGCATAATCGGTGACGTACCATCCCGTTCCCTTCAAATGAAAGGTGCTTTGAGAAATGAGTTTCTTCATCCTGCCCTTACAGACTTCACACCTGCTCAAGGGCTTGTCCGAGAACTTTTGCCAGACCTCGACCTGGCGACCGCACTTAGAACATTCATATTCATAGATTGGCATGCTTCTCTACCTCGCTATCTCTTGTTTTCATACCGCGTAATGGCCCCTGGAGTCAAAACTCCCTATGACAGGGCTATGTCGCATATCCTGTGATCCGAATAGGACTCCAGGATGTAATTCAAGTTGCGCAGGGGCAGGTCTTTCAGGATATCGAATGTCGTACTATGAACAATACGCTCTTCCTTTTCCCTGCTAGGTCCCTTCGCATCAAACCTTTGATAAAAACTACAAAATCGCACAATGTGAACTAGTTCGTGCGTAAAGATATAGACCAACAGGGCCAGGAGATCCACATTCTTGTCTCTTCTTACCGCCCTCAAAATTTGCCGGTCCTGGAGACAGATGAGATAAAAATCCCTTTTTCTTGCCGGAAGTTCGAGGCGATCAGCCCTGCTGGAATACTTGCTCAACAGGGCGAACGCTTTGGGACTCACAAGCCTATGTCTCGAAGGAAACCCGGTCCTTACATCGTAACGGTGTCTCTTCCACTGGTCAACAGAGAACTTATAATAGTCTCCTGTAATGTCCTCTGCAATATCAAGGGCCTCGCTTATGGTCAGCGCCTTTTCCTTTGCAAAGGGAGAATTGCCGGACACCTCAAACAACCTTGAACCCCTTTTTATCCAAGCAAAAAATAAGAATAAGAAACCAAATGTCAATAGCCAGGGGCCTTTTGGTGGCGGTGACTGGATTCGAACCAGTGACTCTGCGGATATGAGCCGCATGCTCTGACCAACTGAGCTACACCGCCGATCATC
>JAFDIC010000023.1 GCA_019308525.1 Deltaproteobacteria bacterium | reverse complement strand
ACAGAAGTGTGGTAGAGCAGTTGGGAGAAAAAGGGATAAAAATAAGCTTTTTCGTTGATCCTGACCCGAGCCAAATCGAAGCGGCCCACAAGGTCGGGGGTGATATCGTGGAGATTCATACGGGACACTATTCAGAGGCCCGTACAGAGGTCGAGGCCCAGGAACGATTTGAAAGGATCATCAAGGCAGTCGATGCATCATCGGACCTTAATCTGGCCATAAGTGCGGGCCACGGGCTCAACTACACAAACATAGAGAGATTCAAGTCCCTCCCCAAGATAGAGGAGTACAGCATCGGACACAGCATTGTAGCCAGGGCGGTCCTTGTCGGCTTCGAAAGGGCGGTGAGGGACATGGTAGAGCTGGTGAAAGATTTTTGATGCTTGCAGAAAACCTCCCTCTGCCGCGTTGCGCCGCATCTGGGGAGGGAGGTTTTCCGCAAGCCTCTTCTGTCTCCGTTTCTTGCGGGTTAATCATTCTTGACTGTTTCGGCCTGGACCATGATCTACGGAATCGGGGTAGACCTCGTAGATATCCGACGAATTGAGAACGTAATCTCCAGGTGGGGAAACCGTTTCATAAGCAGAGTATTTACCAGAGACGAAATAGAGACCTGTAGTGCAAGGCCCTTTCCCCCGGCATCCTATGCCCTCAGGTTCGCCGCCAAGGAGGCCTTTTCCAAGGCCCTCGGCCGGGGAATGAGGAGGGGCGTCAGGTGGCGAGACATAGAGGTGTTTCATTTTCCCGGAGGCAGGCCGGGGATAAGACCTCTGGGCCGTTCATCGGAGATCTGCAAAGAGGAAGATATATGCGGATTTCACTTGAGTCTCTCGGACGAAGGCGACTATGGTATTGCAATAGTAGTATTGGAGAAGGGAGATGAGGCTTGTAAAGGCAACTGAAATGCAAGAGATAGACCGCCTGGCCATCAGGGAACTGGGCATCCCTGGTGTTGTTCTGATGGAGAATGCAGCGCGGGGGGCCGCGAGGATATTCCTTGATCACTTTCGTCCTCCAAGGGGATCCCGGGTGATCGTCCTTTGTGGCCCGGGCAACAACGGGGGAGACGGTTATGTGATGGCAAGGTATCTCAAGGAAGCAGGGCTGAAGCCTACGGTCCTGGTCCTTGCGCCTGAGGGAAAAATCTCCGGCGATGCCCTGACAAACCTAAATATCATCAAGGAATTGGGCCTGGAAATCCATCATGTCCCGGGCCAGGAACAATGGTCCGAGAATCAACACTTCATCAAGAGGTCTGACTATGTCATTGATGGCATATTCGGGACCGGGCTGAGTTCACGGGTAAGGGGATTTTACAGGGATGTGATCGAAAAAGTCAATTCCGTGGAGGCTCCCGTAATGTCCATAGACATCCCTTCAGGCCTTGATGCGGATTCCGGGCAAGTCCTGGGCTCGGCAATAAGGGCAGCCCTGACCGTGACCTTTGGATTTCCGAAATTGGGGCAGGTCATCTTTCCGGGAGTAGACCATGTCGGCCGGCTGGTCAGGGTGGATATTGGAATCCCGGGTCCGGTTGCAGACAGGATACCTGCAAGATACAGAATGACCGAGCCCTCCTGCTTTGTTGAATTCCTGCGCATCCGGAGAAAGGACATGCACAAGGGAAACCGGGGGCATCTCCTTGTTCTGGCGGGATCAACAGGCAAGACAGGGGCGGCCACAATGACTTGCCTGGGTGCTTTGAGGGCAGGGGCTGGACTTGTGACCCTCGGCATCCCTGGAAGCCTCAATGCGATTCTTGAAAGCAAGTTGACAGAAGCAATGACCTTTCCCCTCCCGGAGACCCCGGATGGGTGCCTGTCCCTTGAGGCTGAAGACGAGGTGATAAGGCTCATGGAAGGCAAGTCAGCCCTTGCCATAGGCCCGGGCCTTTCCACAAACCAGGAGACCTCGGAACTGGTTTCGAGGATCATCAAGGCCTGCCGGATTCCAGTGGTAATTGACGCCGACGGGGTAAACGCCCTTTCAAAGGATTCTCAGGTACTGGCAACCTGTAGGGGCAAGGCCGTCCTTACACCCCACCCAGGTGAGATGGGAAGGCTCATCGGGAAAAGCGCCGCCGAGATCCAGGCTGATCGCGTTGGAACGGCCCTGGATTATGCACGGAGCTCTGGGTGTTTCCTGGTCCTCAAGGGTGCCAGGACCCTGATCGCAAATCCGGAGGGCCGACTGTATGTCAACCCCACGGGTAACCCTGCTCTGTCCAGCGGGGGTTCAGGAGATGTCCTAACGGGTCTGATCGCGGGCTTTTTGGCCAGGGGAGTGCCCATAATGGAGTCGGCCGTCGCCGGAGTGTATATCCACGGTGTGGCTGCAGACCTATTGGCGGAGGACATGGGAGAATCGGGCATCCTCGCGGGCGAACTGCTGGATGCCGTGCCCTTTGTGATGGCCTCCCTTGTCCAGGGCGAATGGCCCCTTCAAGGCCCCCCTCCCCACGCGGATTTCTACCAGGACCTTTAGCGATCGCCAAAGATAATCCTCCTGGAACATGCGATGGAAACCCTCGTCACTTCGACCGGATCCGAAAAGGAAACTATCCAGGTGGGAAAGTCACTTGGCGAGCTGCTCCAGGAGGGCGATATCGTCGGACTGGCAGGGGAATTGGGTTCTGGAAAAACGTGCCTGGCAAAGGGCATAGGCCTGGGTCTCGGACTGGGGCCGGATGAGGTCGTCACCAGCCCTTCGTTCACCCTTGTAAACGAATACTATGGCACGCTCAAGTTCTATCACATGGATGTCTACCGGTTGAACGACATATCCGAGTTTCTCGGGGCGGGACTGGAGGAATATCTCTACGAGCCGGCTGTCGTTGTGCTGGAATGGGCTGATAAGTGGCCGGAAATCCTGCCTGAGCACAGGATCATGGTTGAACTGTTCTTTATCGGTGATTTCGAGAGGAGGATCGTCCTCTCCGGAGACCATCCACGAGCGGTCCAAATCATCAAAGCCCTGGGACGGCATTTGGCCACAAGTGGCCTATCAATAGAGTCTCGATAACCCGATGACAAGGAGGTAAGAAAAGATGGCGGCAGTACACACGTGCAAGATTCGGATCGAGAAACACGAGGGACCTCACAGGACGGCATATGTTGAAAATTTCACAGAACCTCTTCACTTCGGCATTCATGGGGGAGTAAAGGATTTCTACCAGCAGAAGTACGGACGTGAAATCACCGGACCGGAGTACCCCGCCACCCTGGATCACATAGTGGCCGGCGTGGCCGGTTGACTGACCGGGACATTGGGGACCGCGCTGGATGTGCGGGGAATTCCCTCTGCCGGGAACCTGGTTGCCCGCGTGGAAGGAGACATTGAAGAAGTAGAGGGCGTCCTCAGGATTACAAAGATTCGCCTGGACTATCGGCTGAAAATACCGAAGGGCACAAGGGAGAAGGCCTTGAGGGTCCTGGATTTCTACGCCGAGAAATGTCCTGCCTATCAGACCGTGAGGGAGTGTGTCCAGTGCTCCTGGCATGCAGAGATCCAGGAGTATTGAGATACCGGGCCGGGCGGGATGAACTGCCCCTCAGCAAGCAGCGGGGTATCAAGAATTCAGGAGCCAGGATAGAACAACCATGCAAGCGGGTTCATATTGGCCCTGTTGTTCTTCTTCTGGATTCTGGCTCCTGGATTCTTCCCCGGCATATCACGGTGTGGCCAATCCCCATGACCACGCCCACAGGGTGTGGATTTTCACAACCAATTAAAGGGTGCCGTTCGCCAAGGCCCCTGGGGCTTTCGGGTGGAGAAAAATTATGTGGTTGAAGCAAGCCAGGATTCTTGCTATATTTTTCTATTTGATTTCGAGGAGACTGGGGCACAAATGTCCATTATCGTTCAGAAATACGGCGGGACTTCGGTGGCCAGCATAGAAAAAATCAGGGGTGTTGCCAAAAGGGTCATCGAGTACTACAAGCAGGGGAACAAGATGGTAATCGTGCTGTCGGCTATGGCCGGCCAGACGGATCACCTGATCCGCCTGGCGCACGAAATGTCGGACAACCCTGATCCAAGAGAGCTGGACGTATTGATGGCGACCGGAGAACAGGCGAGCGTCGCCCTCTTTGCCATTGCGGTTCAATCCATGGGATATGAGGCGCGGTCCTTTCTGGGCTTCCAGGTACCCATCCGCACGGATCAAATGTACGGCAGGGCACGAATTCATAATATTGAAACTTCAAGTATCCTAAGAGAGCTTGAGGCAGGCAAAATAGTCGCGGTGGCGGGATTCCAGGGCCTGGACGAAAACGGGAACATAACCACCCTGGGCCGGGGTGGCTCTGACACAACCGCGGTCGCATTGGCAGCAGCCCTTGATGCAGAGGTTTGCGAAATCTTTACCGATGTTGATGGTATCTTTACCACGGACCCGAACCTGTGTCCCAGGGCGCGGAAATTGGACTTCATTTCCTATGACGAAATGCTTGAGATAGCAAGCATGGGGGCCAAGGTCCTGGAGATCAGGGCCGTTGAGTTCGCCAAGAAATACAATGTGCCACTCCATGTAAGATCAACCTTTATCAATGAAAGGGGCACTATGGTCACATCTGAGACAAAAGATATGGAGAAAGTCCTGGTCTCCGGCGTCGCATATAACAAGGACGAGGCCAGGGTGACGATCACAAAGGTCCCTGATATGCCGGGAATAGCTGCCAAGATATTTCAGCCCATCTTCCAATCCGGTATCGTCGTGGACATGATAGTCCAGAATACCAGTAGCGAAGACGGCAGGACAGACCTTACTTTCACGGTTCCCAAGACAGAGTTTTATAAAACCATGGAACTGGTGAAGGAGGTTGCCAAGGATATCAAGGCGGAGAAGGTCTTGGGGGACGAAAACATTGCGAAGGTTTCCATAGTGGGAGTGGGGATGAGGACTCATGCCGGGGTCGCCCAGCGCATGTTTCAGACCTTGGCAAACGAGAACATAAACATAATGATGATAAGCACCTCGGAAATAAAGATCTCATGCGTCATAGAGGAAAAATACACGGAGCTGGCAGTAAGGGAACTCCATAGAGCCTTTGGTCTTGACAATGATCAGGTCCAAGAAGAATCCTAGACCCGGTGGAATCTTGATTTTGATCTTCATCCTCCTCCTGGGTCACGCCGCCAATATCCTCCTGGCAACCCCCCCGGATGATATTGTTATCTACGAGAGGCCCTCCTATGTCCAAGTTGAGGGAGAGGTCAGGTTTCCCGGTGTATATCCCGTTGATCCGAACAAAACCACGCTCGAATCGATCCTGAAGAAGGCGGGTGGCCTGAAGGAACGCCAGGGGCACCATGGAGAGATTGAGGGAGAAGCCATTGTTAGACCCGGCACAAAGGTCACCATACTGTCTGCGGGGGACTCCACTCAACTTATAGTTGGCAGGATGGATGCCTACTACAGGGTTTCCCTTGGAATCCCTCTGTCCGTCAACAGGGCCACGGAATCCGATCTCGTTGCCGTCCCCGGCATAGGCCCAAGGATCGCAGAGGCTATCGTGCGGGAAAGGGCGAAGAGGGGGAAATACAACACACTTGAAGAAATACTGGGGGCTAAGGGAATCAACCAGAGAACTTACAGAAGGATAAAGCCTTACCTGACCCTGTGATACCCCTGCCGCACTCTTTTCGAGTCTCGGGCCAGGAGTCATAACTGGAAAAGGGATCAGATGAAAAGCAAGATCGATATCCCACATTGGACCGTAGGTCTCCTAGTCACCGCTTTTTTTCTTTTTATCACCTATACCGGTATATGGGATTTTACAGGGATCTTTGAGATCAGGGCTTACGACCTCAGGGCAAGGTTGGCTTCTCCGAAGGAGAGAAACCCCCATATTGAACTGGTAGTTATCTCGAAAGAGGATCTTTCCGAGTTCGGCCCCTTGCCTTGGAGGGGGGACATTATCGCTCAGCTCATTCACAACCTGTCCCTGGCGGGCGCCAAGGTCATATCATTCACCATCCCTTTTCCAGGGAGGGCCGGAAACGACTACCTGAGGGCCTTGAGGGATTTGAAGACCTCTTATGAGCGTCTGGGCCTGGTAAAGGAGGGACCCAATCTGTCTTTCTATCACAAGCTGGTTCAGGCAATAGGGGAACTGGACCATGACAGGAAGCTTCACCAGGCAATCAAGGAAGCGAACAACGTGGTCCTGCCCGTCCGATTTCAACCCTCCAGCCAGGAAAGAGACAGAAAGGTCCCCGAATTCGTCCAGAAGCACGCCATCAAGAGTGTCAATGCCCCGGACTCCCGTGACCAGAGCCTTCTAATTCTTTCAGTAGCCAGGATGGAGCCACTGGCCAGGGAGCTTGCCCAGGCTGCCGCTGGAATCGGGTTCTACAACCTATTCCCCGAGGATGGCGGACAAGTAAGGGACCAGGTTTACGTGTTGAGATACCTGAGGGACATCTACTTCCCCTCGCTGCCAATAGCCATCGTCAAGGTATTCTATGGTATGGACGGGAAGGATACCAGTCTCACAATCGGCAAGAAAATCGTGCTCAGGCGTGAAAAACCATCGGTGGTGCTTGAGATACCTTTTACGGGGGAAAAGGCAAGTACGCTTATAAGCTGGAGCCAGGGACCGGGAAAAGTCTTTCACCAAACTCCCATTTCCAAGGTCCTCAAGAATGAGATACCCACGGGTCTTTTCAAGAACAAGATCGTAATCGTCGGTACATCCGGACCGGACCCCCGGGACTTGTTTAATACCCCCATCGGGAAGGGCATTCCGGGCGTGGACATTATCGCCAACTCCGTGGAGAATATCCTCAACCAGCGATTCCTCCTGCGGCCTGGTTGGACCAGGTTCATCGAACTGGGTGTCCTGGTCCTGTTTGGCGTTTTTCTCTGCCTGTTGCTGCCCACAATGGCACCCGGCAAAGGTGCCACGCTCACGGTGGCTATTGCCTTTACCTATATCATTGCAGGCACGGTTTCCTTCCTGTTTTTCAAGATCTGGATAAAGGTGGCACCTCCCGTGTTAATGATAATACTGGGGGGATTGATAATCGTCCTGCTAAAGAAGTTCTTCTGGACTGAGGGCCTTGTTGCGAAACCTTCTGCCGAAGCGGGTTTTCCAGAGGCTGAGGAAGAACTTGCACGGGAGGATTATCGGCCGGAACCGGAGTTGGGTGGACTCAAGCTGGGTGAGGAACTGGGCCATGGCAAAATCGGGCGCGTGTACCAGGCAGTGGAACCTAAGAGCCAAGGCCTCTTTGCCGTGAAGACAATCAGCCTTGGCAGTTTCCCGGGGGATGCTGTTGCCGAGGTGAAGACGCGGATTGTGGCAGGCGTCCGGTCGGCCAAATCTTTAAATCATCCTAACATAGTCCGTGTGCTGGGTCACGGGGTCAAAGGCGACACACTGTTTATTGTGATGAAGTACCTGGAAGGCGAGAACCTGGACTACTACATACAAAAGGATAATCTGTTGCCCCTGAAGGATGCCCTCGCTATCTGTAGCCAAGTCGCCGAGGCCATCCAATATGCCCATAGTAAGGGGCTTGTCCATGGCAACATCAGGCCTTCCAATATCATCCTCGACACAACCGATATGGTTGCAAAGGTTACTGACTTCGGCATGGCAAACCTTGGGTCTGCCTTGAATACAAAAGCCTCTCCCCTCCGCGGTACTTCCCTCTACATGTCCCCTGAACAGGTACTGGGTAAGAAAGTGGACGGTCGTACGGACATCTTCTCCCTTGGCATTGTCCTGTACCAGATGCTTTGTTCTGTCCATCCCTTTGGGGCCAAGGATATTGCTACGACTATGCGAAAGATCGTAAAAGAGGACCCGCGGCCCATCCGTTTACTAGTTCCTTCGATCCCCTCGGTTGTTGAAATGATCATCAACAAGGCACTCCAAAAGGAACCTGAAAAGCGATACCAGAGTGCTGGTCTCCTGTGCGAACACCTCAAGAAAGTCATCAGCAGGATCGACCAAGTTTTGCAAAAAAAACGGCCCAAGGAGTCCTGAGATACACATGCGCGTCAAGGCCGCAGGAAAGACTGACAAGGGGTTGAGGCGGGAGACAGACCAGGACTCGATCCTGGTTGCGCCTGGACCGGGTCTATACATCGTACATGAGAGATCATGGTTATCCTAGGAATAGATACCTCCTGTGATGATACCTCTGTCGCTGTTGTGGTGGATGGTCATCGGACCCTATCCAACGTCGTCCACTCCCAGGTAAGCATACATCACCCTTATGGCGGAGTGGTACCTGAGTTGGCTTCCAGGGAACACCTCCGAAACCTGGTTCCGGTCGCGGAAAAGGCCCTATCAGAGGCCTCTATCCAGATGAGCGACCTTGACGGAATTGCCGTGACAATCGGTCCCGGTCTCATAGGTTCCCTCCTCATAGGGCTTTACTATGCCAAGGCCCTCTCCTATGTTCACGAGGTACCCCTTGTGGCGGTAAATCATCTCGAGGGTCACATCCTTTCTGTATTCCTTGAAGAGGAAAAACCAGACTTTCCTTTCGTGGCCCTCACCGTTGCGGGAGGGCATACCTCCATTTTTCACGTCAAGGGGTTCGGAGATTATCAGCTCCTTGGACAGACCCTGGACGATGCAGCGGGTGAGGCCTTTGACAAGATCGCAAAGATACTGGGCCTCGGCTATCCAGGGGGAGTTGTCATAGAAAGGCTCTCCCGGTCCGGGAGAAAAGACAGGATCAATTTCCCCAGGGCCTATCTGTCCCCCGATTCCCTGGATTTCAGCTTCAGCGGCCTCAAGACAGCGGTAGCGTTATATGTCAAAAAGTGGCGCCAGGGAAGGGAGCCTTCCGTGACTGTGGAAGACATTGCCGCCTCGTTCCAAGCGGCCGTGGTCGACGTACTTGTGCAGAAATTGATTCTGGCCAGGGAGAAGGCAGGAGTGGAGAGCCTGGTAATAGCCGGAGGGGTGGCATGTAACAGGGCCCTGAGGGAGAGATTGGAAGAAATGGCCTCAAGGAGCGGATTCAAGTTCTACTATCCCAGGCCATCCTACTGCACGGACAACGGTGCCATGATAGCCCTGGCGGGTCATCGCCGGCTCTTGGGCGGAGAGGTCGCAGATTTGTCCATCGACGTTCGATCCAGGTTTCCAATAAAGGATCTGCGCCCCTTGAGCTCTCCAGGCAATTCTCAGGCCACCCCGTGATGGCTACCCCATGGTCAACCCAAGGACTCGGCACCTATGACTTCCCCCAAGTTTTTTCGCCCTGACAAGCGACTCGGACAACACTTTTTGCGGGATCCCAACCTGGTCAATAAGATAATCAGGGTTTCCAGGTTCCGGGAATCAGACCGGGTGCTGGAGATCGGGGCCGGCATGGGAGACTTAACAATCCCCCTTGCCCGGCATGTCCGGCAGGTAGTGGCGGTCGAAAAGGACTCGAGGCTCATCCCCATCCTTGGCCAGAGGCTTTCCAGCGGGGGCATCAGAAATGTTGAACTGGTCAATGCCGATATCTTGAGTATTGATTTCCTTGAACTCCCACTTCCCTGGGACAAGGGAGTCCTTGTAATAGGAAATATCCCTTTCAATATCTCCTCTCCCACGCTGGGAAAACTTATCCAACACAGAAAATGGGTAAACAGGGCCATCCTTATGTTTCAGCTTGAACTTGCCCGGAGGCTCACGGCCTCGCCCGGAACCCGGGACTATGGGGCGATAACAGTCCTCTTGCGTTACTACGCCACTCTCACACCCCTGCTGGTCGTTCCTCGAGAGGCATTCTACCCAAGGCCCAAGGTGGGTGCCCAGG
The DNA here is from genome assembly GCA_019308525.1 of Deltaproteobacteria bacterium. The sequence continues at coordinate 11,078 of JAFDIC010000023.1, read as the reverse complement.
TCCTCGAAATCGACTTTGAGAAACCCTACCCAAAAAGGGCCCGTGACGATGAGGGCTTTGATAGAATCGTACACGCTGCCTTCTCCCACAGGAGAAAAACTCTCATTAATTCCCTCAAGGCCGGGCTTAGAGATTTGCCCCCTGACGCCCTCCAATGGGTATTGGAGCAAAGTGCTATCGATCCCCGGAGGCGGGCGGAATCCCTGGACATGGAGGAATTTTTGCGCCTCGGCAACGCCTTTGTTTCCCTCTCCTTGACAAAAAACGGCGGTGGTGCTATTGGGTAACATCCCATTGATGTGGAGCAGGTAAGACACTAAGGGCACCCGTTACCCCCTTCGAAAAGACCTGCAAACGGCACGATATGATGGAGCATCACTATATTGTCATCGAGGGCCCTCTAGGGGTCGGCAAGACCAGCCTTGCCATGATGCTTGCAGACAAGATAAACGCACAAACCCTTATGGAGGATGTTAACGAAAACCCGTTTCTGATCAACTTTTACCAGAATCCGAGGAAATACAGTTTTCAGGCACAGATATTTTTCCTCCTGCGGCGATACAACCTGGCCATGGAGCTGACCCAGATGGACCTGTTCAGACGTGTGGTGGTGTCCGATTACCTCTTTGACAAGGATCGAATATTTGCAAAGACCAACCTGGAAGACGATGAGTTCTGGCTGTATGAGCAACTCTTTCAGATACTCAAAAGGCGGATTCCCGGCCCTGACCTCGTCATTTTCCTTCAGGCCAGGACCGAGGTGTTGCTTGAAAGGATACGGAAAAGAAACAGGAGATATGAAAAAGCTATAACTTACAAATACCTAGAGAAAATCAATCAGGGCTTCAACGACTTCTTTTTTCATTTTTCCGATTGTCCTTTGCTGGTCATCAACGCTTCGGAAATAGACTTTGTCAATGTCCCGGAAGACTTTGAAGACCTGATCCGCAGGATAAGGGAGATGAAGTCCGGAACCCAGTACTATGTACCCTTCAGTGCAAGGAAGAAGCTGTAAGGCATGGAAGTCATTGAATCCTGTAAATCAGTACAGGAAAAATCCGAATCCTTTCGGAGAAAGGGGCACACTATCGCCTTGGTCCCGACCATGGGTTTCTTCCATCAAGGGCACATTGAATTGATGAAGGTCGGGAGGAAGCACTCTGATAAGTTGATAGTAAGTATCTTTGTCAATCCCATGCAGTTCGGCCCTGCCGAAGATTTCGAGACCTACCCCAGGGACCTGGACGGCGATCTAGCCAAGGCCCGCGAGATTGGGGTCGATGTTGTTTTTGCACCTTCTGTAGGAGAAATGTATCCTGAAGGGTTTCAAACGAAAGTGGTTGTCGAGAAGGTCACCAGGAATCTGTGCGGGAAATCCAGGCCCGGGCATTTCGATGGCGTGGCTACGGTGGTGGCAAAGCTTTTCCACCTGACCAAGCCTCACCTTGCCATATTCGGTCAGAAGGACTACCAGCAACTAACCGTGATCAGCCGAATGGTAAAGGACCTTTCCATGGATGTGCAGATCATAGGGCTCCGTACCGTGAGAGAACCTGACGGCCTGGCAATGAGTTCCAGAAACAGTTACCTCAGCCCGGAGGAGAGAAAGTCCGCCCTTTGTCTCAAGAAATCCCTGAACCTGGCCCACCGGATGTTCCAAGAGGGCGAGACTGACGCAAGAGAAATAAGGAGTGCAATGGAAAAACTCATCCGTGAACACCCCTTTACAGAGATCGAGTACGTGAGTGTATGCAATCCGGTGACGCTTGAAGAGATTGACCGGGCGGGAAAGGACAGCCTCGTTGCCCTCGCCGTAAAGGTGGGGACTACACGCCTCATAGACAATTGTATCATAGGCAGGGGGCCAAGCTGACGGCGTGACGCTGAGTAACATAACCCCATGTTTCGTGCAGCGTATTGTGAAATCCATGAAAGGAGAAGCATATGAAAACAGACAACTTCTTGTTCACATCAGAATCAGTGACAGAGGGACACCCCGACAAGGTCGCTGATCAAATCTCGGACCATGTGCTGGACAAGATCCTTGAACAGGACAGGAAGGCCCGGGTCGCGTGCGAGACCCTTGTCACCACCGGCCTTGCCATGATAGCCGGAGAGATAACCACCAGCGCATACGTTCATTTGCCGGACGTGGTACGAGACACCATAAGGGACATCGGGTACAACAATTCGTCCATGGGGTTTGATTGGGAGACATGTGCTGTCATCTCGACTATCGACAAACAGTCTCAAGACATCGCCATCGGTGTCGAGGAGGGAAAGGGCCTTTTCAAGGAGCAAGGGGCCGGGGACCAGGGCCTGATGTTTGGCTATGCCTGTACGGACACCCCCACTCTCATGCCCATGCCCATATACCTTGCCCATGGGTTGACAAGACGACTTGCCCATGTCAGGAAATCCGGCAAATTGCCCTGGCTTCGACCGGACGGGAAATCTCAGATCACCGTGGAGTACGTGGACGGCAAGCCGCAAAGGGCCCATAGCGTTGTTATTGCCGCACAGCACCATCCGGACGTGGACTACGACACGCTCAGGGACGCGATTATTGAAGAGGTAATCAAGAAAGTCGTCCCCGCAGAGATGCTGGACCAGGATACCCAGTATTTCATAAACACCACCGGCAGGTTTGTTATCGGTGGCCCCATGGGCGACTGCGGGCTTACCGGTCGTAAGATCATCATGGACACCTACGGAGGATTTGGATACCACGGCGGCGGTGCCTTTTCAGGCAAGGATCCATCAAAGGTGGACAGGAGTTCTTCTTACATGTGCCGCTACATCGTGAAGAACATCGTGGCCGCGGGTCTGGCGGAAAAGTGCGAGATCCAAATAGCATACACCATCGGACGCGCTCAACCCGTCTCTGTCATGGTGGGCACATATGGTACTGGGGTCATCTCCAGCGCCGAGTTGACAGAGATCGTCAAGAAGGAATTCGACCTTCGCCCGGCAGCCATCATCGAAAGGCTTGATCTGCTCAGACCTATCTACAGGAAAACATGTAACTACGGCCATTTTGGCAGAGAGGTGCCTGAATTTACCTGGGAAAAAACCGATCTCGTGGACACACTGAAGAAGGCAGTAAAGTGAAGACCCGGGTCCAGAGGGCCCCCGGCTTCGGTTGACCCCTGAGAGGGGGTGGAGCCCGTAACAACGGACGATATGGAGAAGCCAGAATTCGGAAGTCAGGAGCCAGAAGAATCCTGGTTCCATTTGAGGGCAACAAATCCACAATTTAACCGGAGCATTGGCGAGGCCAGCATTCTGGATTCTGGATGCTTGCTCCCGAATTCTTCATTAGCACAAATCTATATGAGAGGTATGATCAATGGATTATGACATCAAGGATATAAACTTGGCCGAGAAAGGCCGATTGAGGATAGAATGGGCAGAGATGAGCATGCCCGTCCTCAGAAAAATCAGGAAACGCTTTCAAGAAGAGAAGCCCCTCAAAGGACTCAGGCTTTCTGCCTGCCTCCATGTAACCACGGAAACCGCGGGCCTTTTGAAGACCCTCAAGGCTGGAGGTGCGGATGTGGTAGTGTGCGCCTCTAACCCCCTTTCTACCCAGGACGACGTGGCTGCCGCCCTGGTCGCGGACCATGAGATTCCGGTCTATGCGATCAAGGGAGAAGATCACCATGCCTATTACAGCCATATCCTCTCTGCCCTCAATCACAGACCGAACCTGACCATGGATGACGGGGCGGACCTGGTCAGCTCACTGCATTTTATTGCCCTCGAAAAGCTGGATGATCTTGAGGAGGGTATCAGGCACTGGGCAAAGGGCCTCTCCGGTGAAGAAAGAAAGACCCTCCTTTCCGAAGTCAGGGGTGGAACAGAAGAGACGACCACAGGGGTGATCCGCTTGAGGAGCATGGAAAAGGACGGGGTTCTCCAGTTCCCCATCATATCCGTGAACGATGCTGACACCAAACACCTCTTTGATAACCGTTATGGCACAGGCCAAAGCACCATCGACGGCATCGTGAGGGCCACAAACCGCTTGCTTGCAGGCAGCACCTTCGTGGTCTGCGGATACGGTTGGTGTGGCAGGGGGGTTGCGATGAGGGCCAGAGGCCACGGGGCCCACGTCATTGTTTGCGAAGTGGAGCCTTTGAGGGCCCTTGAGGCTGTCATGGACGGGTTTCAGGTTATGCCCATTTCAAAGGCAGCGCCCCTGGGAGATTTTTTCTGCACTCTTACCGGCGACATGAACGTCATAAGGCGCGAGCACTTCATGGAGATGAAAGACGGGGCCATCATCTCCAATTCCGGACATTTCGACGTGGAACTGGATCTTCCGGGCCTTCGAGACTCCTCGGCGTCAAGGAGGTTCATCCGCGATTTTGTGGAGGAATTCACCCTGGCCAACGGAAAGAGGATCTATCTCCTTGGTGAAGGCAGGCTCGTCAACCTGGCCGCAGCAGAGGGGCATCCATCCAGCGTCATGGACATGAGCTTTGCAAACCAGGCCCTCTCCGCCGAGTTTATCGCTCGGCAGGGGGCAAGCCTGGAAAACAAGGTCTATCCCGTGCCCAGAGATATAGACCGGGAGATAGCCAGGCTGAAGCTGGAATCCATGGGAATTGAAATCGATGCCCTTACGCCGGAGCAAGAAAGGTACCTGCGTTCCTGGGAACTTGGAACATGAAATCATACGTCTTCCTACCCCTGGTACTGGCTTTATTGACGGCCCCTATGACAACGGCCCGGGCCGAGGACCCCGTTCCCCCTGTTCATGCCCTTGCCATGCACGGGAAGCCCAAATACGGACCCGATTTCGAGCATTTTGATTATGCAAACCCTTCCGCCCTCAAGGGGGGAGAAGCACGGCTCCACGCCATAGGGACCTTTGATACCCTCAACGCGTTTACCTTGAAGGGGATCCCTGCTGCGGGCCTGGGCAACATGTACGACACGCTTCTCGTAGGTTCAGACGACGAGGCTTTCACGGAATACGGTCTCCTGGCCCAGTCCATCCAGGTCCCGAAAGACCGCTCCTGGGCAGTATTCACCCTGAGACCTGAAGCAAAATGGCACGACGGCAAACCCATTACCGTGGAAGATGTCATCTTCAGCCTCGAGACCCTCAAGAAAAAAGGGCACCCCTTCTACCGGGCGTACTATGCCAATGTGGCCAGGGCTGAAAAGGCGGGGGCGCGGAGGGTCAAGTTCATCTTCTCAGGAGGTGAAAACCGGGAATTGCCCCTTATCATAGGCCAGTTGCCCGTATTGCCCAAACACTACTGGCAGGGTCGCGATTTCCAAAAAACGACCCTGGAACCACCCCTGGGGAGCGGACCTTACCGGATAAAGGCCTTCAGTCCAGGCAGGAGTATTACCTATGAAAGGGTCCCCAACTACTGGGGCAAAGACCTCCCTGTAAACAGGGGGCGGTACAATTTTCAAATCATCCGTTATGACTACTATCGTGACTCCACGGTCGCCCTCCAGGCATTCAAGGCAGGGGAGTATGATTTCCGCCTGGAGAACTCCTCCAAGGACTGGGCCACGGCCTATGACATACCAGCCGTGAAAGAGGGGCTCATTGTCAAGGAGGCCATACCCCACGAGCGCCCCACAGGCATGCAGGGATTCGTTTACAATATCCGTAAATCCATTTTCAGAGATCGTCGTGTCCGGGAGGCACTTGCCTACGCCTTTGATTTCGAGTGGGCCAACAGGAACCTTTTCTACGGGCAGTATACAAGGACAAAGAGCTACTTCTCCAACAGTGAACTGGCCTCCAGGGGGTTGCCTGGTCCCGAAGAACTCAAGATACTCGAACCCTTTCACGACAAGCTGCCCCCGGAGGTCTTCACCAGGGAATATGAACCTCCCTCTACGGCCGGGGGAAAAAGCATCCGTTCAAACCTGCGCAAGGCCTTGAAGCTCCTGACGGAAGCAGGCTGGGTGTTCAAGGGCCGCAAACTGGTCAACAGGGAAACCGAGACTCCTTTCACCTTCGAGATCCTGTTGAATTCCCCTACATGGGAACGCATCGCATTGCCCTTTGCCAAGAACCTTGAGAGGTTGGGCATAGATGTGCGGGTCCGTACCGTTGATACCTCCCAGTACCAGAAACGGGTGGAAGAGTTCGATTTTGACATGATCGTAGACGTTTTTCCCCAATCACTCTCTCCCGGGAATGAGCAGAGGGATTTCTGGAGTTCCGCTTCGGCAGATCAGCCCGGGAGCCGCAATACGATCGGAATCAAGGACCCTGTCCTGGATGCCCTCATCGACCTCGTGATTTCCGCCCCTGACCGGGAGAGCCTCATTTACCGCACCCGGGCCCTCGATCGGGTCCTGCTCTGGGGGCACTACGTGATTCCACACTGGCACATTCGCTATTTCAGGGTAGCCTATTGGAACAAGTTCAGCCGTCCCAAGATCACGCCCAAATATGCCCTGGGATTCGATACCTGGTGGATCGACCCCGAAAAAGAAGCTATACTCCTGGAGAAAAAGGCCTCTTTGAAGAAGAGGTGATGCATCGAGTTCCTCGCGGTTTTTCTACCCCCGGGGGAGGAAACAAAGCGCCATATCCCATAATCCCTTGAAAGGCGGAGGTAGGTGGCTATGTATGCCTACATTCTGCGCAGGCTGCTGCTCATAATCCCGACCCTGTTCGGCATCATGGTTATCAATTTCCTGGTGGTCCAGGCCGCACCCGGCGGTCCTGTCGAGCAGATGATCGCCAGGATAAAGGGCGCCGCCGTAGAGGCAACGGCCCGGGTCAGCGGTGCAGGACAGGCGGACACTGGCACGAGGTTCCCGCAGGGAGAAGGGGCGGCCCGCACAGACGTTACCACCAAATATCGAGGGGCTCGCGGGTTGGACCCCGAGCTCATCAAGGAGATCGAGCGCCAGTTCGGTTTTGACAAACCAGCCCACGAACGCTTCCTCAAGATGATACGCAACTACCTGGTGTTTGATTTTGGCGAGAGTTTTTACCGGGACCGGAGCGTAATCAGCCTGATAATCGACAAGATGCCCGTCTCCATTTCCCTGGGCCTCTGGACCACCTTTCTTGTCTACCTCATCTCCATCCCCCTGGGTATATCAAAGGCCGTGCGGGACGGGTCCCGTTTCGACGTATGGAGCAGCACGGTGGTGATACTCGGAAACGCAATACCCGGTTTTCTCTTCGCCATTTTGCTGATCGTGCTCTTCGCCGGAGGGAGCTATTTTGACTGGTTCCCCCTGCGCGGGTTGGTTTCCGAGAACTGGGCAGAACTCAGTTGGCCCGCGCGTATTGCAGACTATTTCTGGCACATCACTTTGCCGGTCCTCTCCATGGTCATCGGAGGGTTTGCCGGCCTCACCATGCTGACAAAGAACTCTTTCCTTGAGGAGATAAACAAGCAATACGTCATCACCGCGCGCAGCAAGGGACTGACAGAGAGGCGCGTGCTTTACGGCCACGTGTTCCGAAACGCCATGCTCATTGTCATTGCAGGTTTCCCCGGTGCCTTCATAGGAGCCCTTTTCACTGGATCTCTTCTTACCGAGATCATATTCTCCCTGGACGGCATGGGCCTCCTGTTGAACCTGGCCAGTGACCTCACGTATCACGTGGTAGACCCCCGGATCACATTTGAGGCGCAGGAGACCTGATTTATGCCGGAAAAGATCCTCTTTTTCAGGATATCTCCCCTGACCCGCCGCAGGCTCATGAACTTCCGCGCAAACAGGCGCGGTTACTGGTCCCTCTGGGTCTTTCTGGCCCTCTTTGTCACCTCTCTTTTCGCGGAATTCATCGCCAACGACAAACCCTTGATCCTCAGGTATGATGGTGAGTTCTACTTCCCGGTCCTGTTCGAGTATCCTGAAACCGCCTTTGGGGGGTTTCTCCCCACAGAGGCGGACTACCGGGACCCTGAGGTCGCTGAACTCATCGAGGAAAAGGGCTGGATGATCTGGCCGCCCGTCCCTTACAGCTATGATACCATCAATTACGACCTGAAGGTGCCTGCGCCGGCGCCTCCTTCCGCCGACAATTGGCTCGGAACGGACGACCAGGGCAGGGACGTGGTTGCAAGGCTCATATACGGCTTCCGTATATCCGTCCTCTTCGGCCTGATCCTGACCGTGCTCAGTTCCCTCGTGGGGATCGCAGCCGGTGCAGTACAGGGTTACTTCGGGGGATGGATCGACCTCCTGTTCCAGAGGTTCATTGAGATATGGTCAGGCCTGCCCATACTCTACCTCCTCATCATCCTGGCCAGTGTCGTGGAGCCCAACTTTTGGTGGCTCCTGGGACTGATGTTGCTCTTCAGCTGGATGTCCCTTGTCGGGGTGGTGAGGGCGGAGTTTCTACGAGTCCGAAACTTTGATTACGTCAGGGCGGCAAGGGCCCTTGGTGTCAGTGACACCATGATCATGTTCAGGCACATACTGCCGAATGCCATGGTCGCCACGCTCACCTTTTTGCCCTTTATCTTGAACGGCTCCATCACCACGCTGACCGCCCTGGATTTCCTGGGCTTCGGCCTTCCCCCGGGTTCACCCTCCCTGGGAGAACTCCTCAACCAGGGCAAGAACAACTTGCAGGCCCCGTGGCTGGGCATAACCGCCTTCATGGTGCTTGCGGTGATGTTGAGTCTCCTGATCTTCATTGGCGAGGCGGTAAGGGATGCATTTGATCCCAGAAAGACGGAAAGGTAGTCCTTGAGCGATGGGTGATAAACCTCTGTTGGAAATAAGGAATCTCTCGGTATCCTTCGGTACCGGCCCGGATGAAATAAAGGCCGTTCGGGATGCCTCCCTGGAGATCTACAGGGGAGAGATCGTGGGGCTTGTAGGTGAGAGCGGTAGTGGTAAATCAGTGACTGCTCTCTCGATCCTTCAACTCCTGCCCTATCCCTTGGCCCGCCATCCCGGGGGAAGGATCATCTACCGGCACAGGGAAGGGAAGGAAGAAGAACTCCTGGGCGCTTCCCCGGCATTGCTCCGGGGTATAAGGGGCAACCATATTGCCATGATCTTCCAGGAACCCCTCAGTTCCCTCAATCCACTCCAGAGTATCGAGAGGCAGATCAGCGAGGTCCTCTTTGTCCACAAGCACCTCACCAGGAGAGAGGCCAGGGACCGGGTCATGGAACTCCTCCACATGGTGGGCCTGCCCGAGGCCGTGGATCGCTTGACCGCCCTGCCCCATGAGTTTTCCGGCGGTCAGCAACAGAGGGTCATGATAGCCATGGCCCTTGCAAACGAGCCCGACCTGCTCATTGCAGACGAACCTACCACGGCCCTCGATGTGACCATCCAGGCCCAAATACTCCAGCTCTTGAAGGACCTCAACAAGAAGCTGGGGATGGCCCTCCTGCTCATAACCCATGATCTGGACATTGTGCGCAGGACCGTCCAGAGGGTGTACGTGATGCACCAGGGGGAAATCGTAGAGCACGGCCAGGTCGAGGACATCTTCGAACATCCAGCCCACCCCTATACCAAGAAACTGCTGGAATCAAGACCCGGGGGCCGCCCCCCGCCTCCGCCACCGGGAGGCGCCACGGTGATTGAGTCGCGAAATCTCAAGGTGTGGTTCCCCATAAAAAGGGGGTTAATCAGGCGGACGGTAGGCCATGTCAGGGCCGTGGACGGGATCACCCTCAGGGTGAGGCAGGGACAGACCCTGGGTGTGGTCGGCGAGAGCGGGTCAGGAAAGTCTACCCTTGCCAGGGCCCTGATCCGCCTTGAGCGGAGCGACGGGGTCATCAAGTTCAAGGGTCGTGACATCCAGGGACTCAAGTCCAAGGCGATCCGTCCCCTGAGACAGGAGATGCAGATGGTATTCCAGGACCCCTTCGGTTCCCTCAGTCCCAGGCTCTCAGTGGGCCAGATCATTGGTGAAGGGCTGAAGGTCCACGGGATCGGCGGTTCTCCTGAGGAAAGCCGCGTGCTGATAGGACAGGCCCTGGAAGAAGTGGGGCTCGAGCCGGGGATGCAGGATCGTTATCCCCACGAGTTTTCCGGCGGCCAGCGCCAACGCATCGCCATAGCCAGGGCACTGGTCCTGAAGCCCAAGTTGATCATCCTCGACGAGCCCACGTCCGCCCTGGACGTCTCTGTCCAATACCAGATCATCGAGCTCCTCAGGGATCTCCAGAAGAGGCATAACCTCTCCTACATCTTCATAAGCCACGACCTCAGGGTGGTGAGGGCAGTGGCCCACGATATCATCGTGGTGCGTGATGGCAAGGTGGTGGAACAGGGCCCGGCAGATGAAATATTCGAAGACCCCAAGGCCACCTATACACGGCAGCTCCTTGCCGCCGCCTTTGAGATGAGGGCGGCATGAAATCTAGCAATAGCCACAGACGCACACAGACCTCCACAACAGATATCCCCCGCTCTGTGCATGTCGGTGGGGCTGTCATCATGGCTGGCTTTGGAGCGAAGCAACCGTGTTGCCGTCCCTGAAATGGTTTTCTCGAAGGTCTTCAGACCTCCACAACAGATATCCCCCTGTCTGTGTGTGTCTGTGCCTAAACTCGGGGTCTGTGGTCACTGTTGCGGCTGAGGTTTTTGCTTGACTTTTCTGGGGTATTTGGAAATATTGCTTATGTTGCTGGGGGATCGTTCAGCGGCAGGACGACGGGTTCTGGCCCCGTTAACCCAGGTTCGAATCCTGGTCCCCCAGCCAGGGTCCCATCGTCTAGCGGTCTAGGATATCGGCCTCTCACGCCGAAGACACGGGTTCGAGTCCCGTTGGGACCACCACTGGTGCCTTACAGGGCGTACGAATAGTCTCTTCTCTTTCGTGTCTAGGGTATCCCGCCTTCCCAGGCGGGAAGACACGGGTTCGAGTCCCGTTGGGACTACCAGGTCTTTCTGAATCTGCCGTCCAGAATTCTTGTTTGTGTGCGTCTGTGGCCAACATCCTGCCGCCTCCAAATGCATTCCCCCCTCCCCCTCCTCGCTGGTCACTCGTATCTGTCCGGGTAGAACTGGGAGGTTGCCCTCCCAGAGCCCCCACAGTCCCGTACGAGCGCAATTAACGCATACGGTTCCTCGGGCTATGGCTTCGCTACGCAATTTTGTGCACT
>JAFDIC010000332.1 GCA_019308525.1 Deltaproteobacteria bacterium | reverse complement strand
CGGGAATCCAGCATTTTTTCAGCCGGACACTTGTCCGGACATGGAACATCTTTAATGAAATCAAATGGAAGCGTGAGCAAACACTTCCGACCATTTTAAGCCTTCAGGAAGTGAAGAAGATCATTTATGCCCTTCCCACCTTACAAAGTCATACCTTCTATCTGACGTTATATTCCCTGGGACTTCGTCTCCGGGAAGCGGACATGCCTTGAAGTTTATTGCCTTTCTAAAACCTCCCCGATGGGGACCTTCTGGATAGAAAATAAGGTGCGAAACAAGAATTCTTTTTTAGGACATAGGAGATGCCTCAATAGTGCCAGGGGCATGCTCCCCAACTACCCGTCCGTCCAAATGCCCGTTTTCAGCACTTTAAATCAGGATCTTGACGACTATGAATGCCCCGATTGTCGATGGACAGCCGCTTTCTAAAGATTCTCCTCAAGCTCTTGGCCTGATCCAACCTTCAAAACCATCCTGAAACTATCGACCTTTTCCCCTATCGCCCGCGCCTTCTTGAACCATGGATTAGTCCCGAGCACTCGTTCCTCGACTCGGAACTAATCCTTATTTTGTTATATTTCAGACTAGCTCAATGAATCTATCGACGGAAAGCCGAGCCTGTTTTAATATATGAGATAGGGTGGATCGCTTAATTGGGTGATGTGCAGGTATCGTCAACTTGAGGGTCTCGTCTCTTAAGCGTTTCTGAAGCCGAATATGGCTTCCCCTTTGTCGCACAACCACCCATCCATCTCGTTGCAAGGCTTTGATTACCTTTTCGTATCCTAAACTAGGCACCTTTGTCATATAGCAATTTCCGTGATCTCATGTTCCGGAGAAAAAGTAAGATCGTCCTCAACTGGTTCAAGATATAGTTCGATAGCTTCCTTTATGTTTGCTATGGCTTCTTCTTTAGTATTTCCTTCACTGATGCAGCCAGGGAGGCTTGGCACATAAACTGTGTACCCGCCCTCATCGCTGGGCTCGAGAACTATTTTCAATTTCATATGTTTTCCCCCCAAGTCAAAGAAATATAACGCTAATTTCTGTGGCGGCTATTAGCCGTCCGCAGAAAAGAATTGTTAGATGAATAAACTTCTTTCTTTTACTTTTCACATCTATGCAAGCTGACCTCCACAGTTGTTTTGTAACCAGTGTAGTATGCTAATGATATATTTAGAGAAACGCGTCTGATCTCGAATTTCATGTCTCCTAATATTACCAAGACGATAATCATCCCATAAATTGTAGACAATTTGAAAATCGCGTTGTGGTATCCTTTGAATATTTTGGGCTCTAGGGGTATCTACTTCTATATAGTTTTGACTTACAGACACAATTGTAAATTCATCTCCAAGAAATCCATTCTGAGCTGTCCAATTTCTAATAACAGTGCCAGGTGTTAATTGGGTCTGTAAAGCATTCCAAGTATTAATAAAAGGCATCTATAATCTCCCCTATTATCTTCATCTAACATAGATTATGCATTATGATGCAAAATGTCGATCTGGCCCATTCTTTTTGAGGACATACAGTTTACCTATTGAAATGTCAATAAAAATTATGATACCAACTATCGGTTGTGATATATAATCAATAGGTTTCGCAATTATGAATAAGATTCAGACAAAAGACGATCTTCGATCGTTTTTTCAAAAGGCGCGGGGGATTCCCCCGGCTAAGGTGAAGTATTATGTCGGGTGGTTGGACGGGTTTCTTCAGTTTTACAACGGAAGCCTGGATCATATTCCTGACGGAGGTGTGAAAAGCCCGGCAGAGTTCTTGGGATAATGGGCTGAGACAGCACATTAGCTGAAAGGTCGTAGAGATTGTTCTGGCTGATTTGAGCCACTTTCTCGATTGTGTCTTCCTGTGCCCAGGCCTACACGTGCAAGACCCCGAACGCTTTACCTGGCATTGCTGCCGCCTGAATAAGGAATATACTCCACACCGGGGCATCTGCCATCGACCGATTGATCCGAAAATCTACTGGGGAAAGAGCGTTAACTGCCTCCCAAATCTCCTTGAAGACTCATAGGTCTTTGCGACAGGCCATTCCGCAGTGCAGAGACCCGCACCTTTGATGTCAGGATTCTTACAGGAGCACACAACCGGCTCTATGCCGTGCTGCTTCGCCAACCGGAAAAATCGCTCATAGCCCCTTTCTCTGAGCTTGAGGGGAACTAACTTGCTCCGGGTGGAAGAACCGACTTCCGACCATGTCTGAGTCTCAAAGCAACTCATCAGGACTTTTATCACGGAGCGCGGCAACTCCTCTTGAAGCTGTGAAAGGACGGATGGTCTCAGGTGCAAGTAACTCACGCTGACCCTCTTGATACCCCTCTCAGCCAAGGCAAGGTAGAGGGAACTAATCGACCTATCATCATCCGTATAGAATGGAATGACAGGATCTATTCTTACCTCCACCCGGATCCCGGCCTCCATAAGCCTGGTGACATTATCGAGGCGTTCTTGGGCCTTTGCTGCCCTCGGCTCAAAGAGTTTCTGATAGTTTTCACTTAACGATACCAACCCGATCCTCGCATGAACCAGGTCTGGATAATCAGCGAAGAGCTTGATGAAGCGGCCCGGGATCTTGCCTTTTGTCAGGAATGAAAACCCTATTCCCCTTTCCAGGAGAGAGGTCATGGTCCTGTAGGTTATGTCCAGGATGCGCGGATGACTCTGAAAGGAGTCCGATGACGTATTGAAAATGATCCATTCGACTGGCCTGTGTCTCCTACCCCTGTCGAGTTCCCGCTCGAGCTTTTCAGGCAGGTTGCTGTAAAGGTATACTTCGTCCTGCCCGGGTGCCCAGCGATAACCCCTTGCATAGCAGTAGACACACTTGAATTCACAACCCCTGGTCACGTTGATCCTGTAATGCTTCTTGAGGCACCCGAACTCTGCCCTCGTCAGTACGCGGCTCTTTTTTTCCGCCTCAAACAATTTCATTGGAATGTAGCTCTCCCATTCCAGGAATCTCAGGAGAGGTCCTCGGGGCGGGTCTTAACAGCGGATACAACCATGGCCCTTGCCGACACCCCCGCTTCGTGCACTGAATTCCGGTCTCCGGAAATGAGCGGATGCCACCAGGGGAGGTCCCCTCCCTGGGCTATGATTCGGTAGGCGCATGTTTCAGGGAGCCAGTGGATTTCCGGTAACTTCTCGGGTGTCAGTTTGATACAAGAGGGGTTTGCCACCGTCCTTATCTCATAGACAGTGCACATGCAGTTGCTGATATCCAGATACTTGCAAGGAACGGGGGTCAGCCAGACGATACCTGTATCATCGTCCTGGATCTTCTCGAGGCAGCAAACCGCGCATCCATCACAGAGAGACTCCCACTCCTCCTGGCTCATCTCCTCAAGAGTTCTCGTCTTCCAAAAATGCGCTCCGCCTTGACTCACGTTTCCGCCCCGGACAGTGCTCTTCTTACAAAAGGCTTTTGGATTGGACTCTACGAAATATAACTCCGCTGAGAAAAGGATGCAATGTTTTTGACAGGCCCTTGATCATTACTCCCCTGCCCAAATACATCAAAGGACCCAGGCCGGCCCCGGACCACTCCGCCATAAACTCGAGCAGGAATCCAGGAACGCACTTGATACCTCCCCTTCAGGCACGGGGCTGACCCATCAAGTCCGGCATGAGAGAGCAAGCCTATTCTATTGCCGGGTCAATAATGATTCATTCCTTCTCGATCCACACCTCTCTGAAGGGTATATATGCTGCTCCCAAATAACTTACCTTCACTCCTCCGACCCAGCGTTGAAACAGGTAATTGAAACTGTTGACATGCTGACAGATGATAGGAGCCTCCTGCATCACCATTCTCTCGATATCCCGGTAAAGCTTCACACGTTCCATGTAGTCAATTTCCCTCCTCGCCCTCTCCAGCATCTCATCCACCTCCGGATTTCTATATCCCATTCTGTTTGTCCGGCTTTTCGAGTGAAACAGCACATAGAGGAAGTTGTCTGGATCCGGGTAATCAGCATACCAAGCAGCATAATACATGGGAGCCTTCTTTTCGTTTATTCGCTTCAGAAACTCCGCCCAGTTTTTTGCCACCCTTGGAACGAGTTTAATGCCCATTTGGGCCAGATAGTGCTTATAGGCCTGGAGCTCTTTCTGGACGCTCTCCGACTTTGATACCGTCCATATCTCTATTGGTTCAATGCCGCGACCCATGGGGTGCCCGGCTTCCTGAAGGAGTTGCAGGGCCTTTTGAGGATCATATCCATAGCCTTTAAACTTGGGGTTGAAACCAGCCACTCCGGGAGGCAACACCCCTCTTGCAGGAATGCTCCCTCTCTTTGTTATGTTTTTCACTATACTTTCGGTGTCAACCGCATAGGAAATCGCTTTACGCACCCTTACGTCATCAAACGGCTTAGTGTTCACGTTCATTCCGATATATACGAGATTCAAGGTGGGTTTGCTTATCAATGTAAATCTCTCTGCATAACTGGGATCTGAAATGATTTTCTCATACCTGTTGCTTGGAATAATTGCTTGGTCGAGATATCCATCTTGGAAGTCCTCAAAGATCTTCTCCCATTCTATATTCTGGTAGATCTTGAAATACAGGGAATCCAGAAAGGATCTTGAAATACAGGGAATCCAGAAAGGGCCTACCCCCGAAATAGTTCTCATTGGCCATCAGGATGATTTTTTCCCCTGGCTCCCAAGATTTGAACCGGTAGGGCCCTGTCCCCACGGGATGCCTGCCGAAGGAAGGACCCAGCGCTTCCACGGGCACCACCTTGGCATTTGCCATGGCCAGTATGGACAGGAAGGGGGTAAAGGGGTGTTCGAGTTCAATCTTAAGTGTATAGGGATCTGGTGCTCTCAAGCCACTTATGGAAAACGCCCTTCCATTGTTGTAGGCTCTGGCTCCTTTTATGTTCAAGAAAAAGGACGCCACCGGGGATCTGGTATCAGGACTCAGTATCCTGCTTATGGAGAAAATAAAATCTCTGGCCGTTACCTCGCGCCCGTTATGAAATCTCACACCCCGACGGAGAAAGAACGTGTAAGTGAGATGATCACGGGAAATCTTCCAGACTCTGGCGATGGCCGGAACCACATTCAGTTCCCTATCGAACTCCACGAGCCCATCAAATATGTTCATTGCGACATTAACAGAGTAAATGTCGGTAATATATGCAGGGTCGAGGCTGGTTGGTTCACTGGCAAGGGGAACTCTATAGGTTCCCCCGTATTTTGGCATCCCCCCGCCATTGACAGGACCCTGGAGACAACTGATCAACAAGAACAGGGTAAGAAACTCAAAAATAAATACCCGAAGCCTTTTTGTATTGAAAAAAAGGATCATTCTTTCCCCTCCCATCTAAGAACGAGCATTTTCCAAGGAATTATCGTTAGAGCTAAAGAATTGAAATGGAACCACCTTTCCTTCCTTGGCCACATTTCCCTTGACCATGTATTCATATTCCGATTCCAGGGTACCCAAAAAGACATCAACTACCTCTTCATCAAACTGGGTTCCCTTGTTTGCCTCCAACTCTTCCTTTATTTCCCCCAGAGAAAGCGGAGGCCTGTATGCACGTTTTGAGTTCATGGCGTCAAAGGCGTCTGCTACAATTATGATTTTTTCCGAAAGTGAGAGGCGACTGCCGTACAGACCATCCGGATATCCCCTCCCGTCTTCTCTTTCGTGGTGATGACGGACAATCCTGCATTCCTCGCTCAATGAAAGCAGTGGACGCAAGATCTCTTCCCCGGATACGGGGTGTTGCCTTATCTGGTTCCACTCCTCGGGATCCAGATCTGAGTTCTTGTTAAGAATCTTTTCTACGACACCAATCTTCCCGATGTCATGCAAAAGCGCTGCATTGTAGAGGACCTTCAGAGACTTCTCGTCCATGCACATCTCTTTGCCTATCTTCATGCATATCTTCGCAACTCTTTCCGCATGTCCGTAGGTATACTCGTCCTTGAATTCTTGGGTCTTGGCCAAAGACTTGATGGAGTTGAGGTAGGCCTCTTCCAATTCATTGAACAGTCTATTATTCTTGATCGATGCCGTAGCATGGCTTGCCAAGACAGAAAGGGTCTGCAAGGTCGAGTTGTCGATCTTGCCGTCTTCGTTTGTCTTGATCAGATTGATGTAGCCCAAGAGTGTATCTGACTGCTGCAAGGGTATCGAAAGAAATTCAAAACCCGGATCACAATCTATTTTCATACTGAATATAGTCGTGTCCCTTTGGAAATTCTCCACCCTGGCCAGGAGAGGCTTCATCCCGGGATTTGCCACAAACCAATGGTACTGTTCGTAAGTCTCGCTCTCCAGAATGTGTTTTGCGGGACTCCCTAATTCCTGCTCTCTGCGGCCTTTCCATGTTCTCGCTACAACTTGGGGATTCTCCTCCTGGTCGAATACAATCAGGTTTCCCCCCAAGGTATCCCCGCTTGCGGTAAGGGCTGCCTCCAAGATCCGGTCATAGAGCTTCTGCTGGTTTTGGATAGAGTTCATGGCCTGGCTGACGTGAAAAAGGCTATGAAGGCGGCGATTGCTTTTCGTCAACTCTTCGTTGGTATCGGTCAACATGCTTATTTGATTCTTCAAGGCCTTTTGCATTTCTTCAAACCTGATCCCGAGGTATGCAATTTCATCCTTGGTCGTGATCTTTATCTGTTGTTCATACTCGCCGTTTGATATGGCTTCCACACTTTTGACCAGGTTCCCAATTGGCTTGGTGATTCGACGGCCCAACTCGAGGCAAAACAGACAGCTCACGATAACTGCCAGTGCCCCGAGGGCAAACAGCGAGAGCCTCGTCTTCATCATTGCCGTATGCATGTCTTTGAGGGATAGACCTATCCTCACCGTGCCCCATTTTTCGCCTTTCAACAGGATGGGCACCGAAATATCGCATATGTCAATGCCGGGGCCTACCATTTTTCCGAACTGGGTCAATGCCTTGTTACTGTTGATGGCATTTTCATTCATTTCGCTCCTAATTATGCTTGACTTCATTTTCATGGGGCCGCTGTATGCTGCCACTTCGCCATCGAACAGCAAGACTATTGCATATGCAAGGCCATTTTCTGAAACAACCCTTTCTACACTCTGTTCAATGTTTACATAGTTATAGGTTGCCAGGTAATTGGTATTGATGGCTGCGAGGTTTTTTGCCAGTGAAAGGCCACGCTTTGTGAACTCATCTAGCATCGAGATCTGCATTTGGTGTTCAACAACGAAGATAACGGCGGTCATCAGCATTATTTCCAAAACAATGATGCTTAGCATGAACTTTGTGCGCAGCCTGACCCTAATCTCCTTTTTCTTATGGCGGCGATCTTTCTTCATAATCTTTCCTCCATGGGTGATGACGGCACGGACATGTTGAAAGCGGCCTATCAAAGTCGGCTTTCGACTTTCTACTTCCTCAAGGCCCACTTCAGGTGTTTCCTCCCATCGAGGGACCTCAAGATCGCCTGATCTGCGAACAATGCCTCGTCAAGCCCTCCCATATTCTCCTGGACCATCTCCAGGGCTGTTATCATGTCAAGATCACCCGTAGCGTCATAATTACCGAGTGGTTCTGACGCAGCGACGAGTATACGCCTTATCTCTTCCGTAGTCAGAGTGGGATTCAATGCCAACATCATTGCTACAGTAGCTGTCACATGGGGAGCAGCCATGCTTGTGCCGCTACACATGCCGAAACTACCCCTCTTTTTCCCTCGTGTCCTCGTAGTCGTAGATACGATATTCACCCCAGGGGCTGTCAAATCCAGCGCTTCGTCTGCGTTTGAAAAGGGCGCCAATTCCCCATAGGAGGTGCTGGCTCCCACAGCTATGACCTCGGGATATCGTGCCGGATACATCACGGAATACCTGGGCAAGGGCATATATCCGCCGTCCCCTGCTCCGCCATCCGCTGCTCCGCCATCCGCTGCTCCGCCATCCGCTGCTCCACCATCTGCTGCTCCGCCATCTGCTGCTCCACCATCTGCTGCTCCGCCATCTGCTGCTCCGCCATCTGCTGCTCCACCATCCGCTGCCGTCTGCTGCTCCGCCATCTGCTGCTCCACCATCCGCGGCTCCACCATCTGCTGCTCCACCATCTGCTGCTCCAACAAGTGCGGCACCGATGGGAGGTGCATCCCAGTTTGAGTGGTTTCCAACAGCCGCAATCAGTACCATCCCCGCTTGAGTTGCCTTCTCTATTGCCTTGCGAACCGCTGGACTGTCATCCCGGTATGCCACGCTCAAGTTGACCAGATCCATATTGCGAGTAATTGCCCACTGGAGCCCCAAGAGGATATTGTACAGGTCTCCATAGGTATAACGATCAAGGATCTTCACAGAGTATAGCTCCGCAGGAATGCTCAGGCCGAATCCAGCACTGCTGATAAGAGCACATATGGTCCCTGCTATATGTGTTCCATGGCCATTATCATCCACAGGGATACCTTCTCTCATTGTGGTGACATCGAACCCGCCTTTAACAATCCCGCGCAGGTTGGGATGGTTCACATCAATTCCTGTATCCAAGATCGCTATCTTCATAGGGTATTTCGTAAGTCCCCATA
>JAFDIC010000331.1 GCA_019308525.1 Deltaproteobacteria bacterium | reverse complement strand
CTATCCTCTTGCCCTGCATCTCTATGGCAAGTTGACAGCAGGCCAAGACCGCTTTCCCATCAACCAATACGGTGCATGATCCGCACTCCCCATGATCACATCCACGCTTTGTCCCAGTCAAATTGAGAGATTCCCTCAGGACGCGAAGAAGGGTGTAATGATCCTCTATGATTATATCTCTTGGTTCCCCGTTGACACTGAGTTGAATGATCTTTTTCATTGTTTGCTCCTCCAGCCTCCTCTAAAGAGATTCACCCCTCTGCCTGAAGTCCACGGCTTCTTTCAAGCCTTTCCTGACAAGGTGCCTTACTGTCTCCCTCCTTTGATTGGGAGACACCCATATGGGTGAGATCGGAGCACAATCTTTCACTACCAGCTCCGTGACCTCCCCTATCAAATCGTCCCTAATCTCCCTGCCCTTCAATACATTTTCCGCCCGGATCGACCTCACTGGATGAGAAGTGACACCTCCTACCGCTATCCGGGCGTCTTCACAGACGTCGAGGCTGTCTTTGAAGGTTATGCGTATGGCCACGTCAACCAGTGGAAAATCCAAGACCTGTCTCGGTGCATCCTTGTAAAACACGCTGAATGAGTTGGGAGGTGTCTCCGGGATCTGGATTTCAGCGAGTATCTCATCCGGGTCAAGCAGGTTCGGTGGGTGCCCTGATTCGCCAAAGAGCCCCTCAATGGGGACTGTCCTTTCTCCCTCTTTCTTCAAGATCTTGACCTTCGCATCCAGGGCGATTAGGGCAGGCACCGTGTCCGCCACAAATACTGCGTTGCACCTGTCACTGTTCTTCATAACAAGACACTGGTCCCCACCCACCTTGTAACACCGGGGAATAGACTTTCTCCACTGGGCCGACTGGTTGTAATACCAACACCTGGTGTTCAGGCATATGTTTCCGCCAATGGTCCCCACGTTCCTTATCTGAACTGACCCCACCCGTGATGCAGCCTTTGCGAGGATGGGGAAACGGTCCAAGATTTCCTTGGATGTTGCAATAGTATCCAAGGTCGTCAGGGGACCCACGATGGTCCTGTTGCCGGATCCTGAAACAATGCCCCTTAGCTCATCAAGATCCTTTATGTCTATGACAAACTCCGGAAGGAGCGTCCTGTGTTTCAGGTGGACCAAAAGTTCTGAACCCCCCGCCACAACCTTTGCCTTCTCGCCCTTCTCCTTGAGCAGGGCCAGGGTTTCATCCAAACTGGAAAGACCCAGGTGCTCAAATCTGTGCAAAGTCACGATCACTTGCCTCCTTTCCCCTTGTTCTTTAGGGCCTTCAAGACCTTCTCAGGCTTGACGGGTAGATCCTTAAACATAATCCCGGTTGCGTCGTATATTGCATTGACAATGGCAGGTAGCGTGCTACACTCCGTCCCTTCCCCGCACTCCTTTGCCCCGTATGGACCTATTCCGTCGGGCTCAGACTCCACTGGGATTCCATGTACCAGGGGCATTTCAAAAGGAGACGGAATCTTGTATTCCAGCAGATTCGGATTCATGACCCGCCCATCTTTCATGACCACGTCTTCTGTCAGCACATGGCCTGCGCCCATGTGGATGGAGCCCTGCAATTGTCCTTCCACCGCCATGGGATTGATCATGATGCCCACGTCATGGGCATTCACCATCTCCGTCAATCTAATCTTTCCTGTCTCGGGATTTACTTCCACCATGGCGATCTGGGCTCCAAAGCTATAGGTAGGAGCAGGATCATCCATAGCCGTGTACCAGTTGGGCACGGTTATGGGTGCCTGGTAAAACCCCCTTCCGGTAATGGGCATAGGCATGTCGTGAAGCAGGCACGTCCTGAGCGCCTTTTTCAGCGACATACCCCTTTGCGGGGACCCTTTCACAAATAGTCTCCTGTCGGCCACAACAAGATCCTCCACGTTACATTCAAGCTCATCCGCAACCACCTCCTTGATCTGTCTCATTGCGTCGATCCCGGCATTCCTCGCAGCATTTCCAGACATGGTGGCGACGCGACTTCCAAAAGTCCCTGGGTCATAGGGAGTCACTCCTGTATCTCCTGAGATCACCCTCACGTCCTCAATGGGCACACCCATTTCCTGTGCCACCAATTGAGCCAGGTAGGTATCCGACCCCTGGCCGATCTCTGCCGCCCCGGTCAAGAGGTTCACGGCACAGTCTTCGTGGATATGAACGATGGCCGCTGCACCAGTATGGGGAACCAGATTGCATCCCGACAGGTATCCCATCCCCGCAATCCCTATACCGTGATAAGGGGGCAGACTTCCCCTCTTTTCCTTCCAGTTTATCTTCTCGGCTGCACTTTTCAGACATTCCGAAAAGGCACAGCCCCTCACATTCATATTGTTCGCGGTCCTGTACCCCTTATCAACGGCATTTTTCAACCTGATCTCAACGGGGTCTATGTTCAGGTCCTTGGCGATGAGATCCAACTGGCAGTCTGACGCATACCTTATTTGAGTCACCCCGTGGCCCCTCTGGGGCCCGCTGGGAGGAAGGTTGGTATAGATCACATAGCTGTCCATCCTTATCGCGGGAATCCTATAGGGAAGATTTACAAAGGTTGTCGCCAGGTATGTCGCAAGCGGACCGGTGCTATTATAGGCGCCTGTTTCAGAGAGTATTTCCCCCTGGATCCCCAGTATGGTGCCATCCTTTTTTACTGCCGTCTTGAGGGTAATGGTCATCTCATGGCGCCTTCGTGTGCAAATAAGTGATTCCTCTCTCGTGTAAACCATCCTGACCGGACTGCCTGTCAGTTTAGACATAAAGGCTGCGCACACATCAAGGGCGAACATCTCACCCTTGCCGCCGAAACCCCCTCCGATATAGGGCTTGATAAGCCTGACATGGCTCTCAGGGATGGCCAGGGTGTAAGCTAGCAGCCGCCTGATATAGAAGGGGATCTGCTTGTTGGCCCATACCGTCAGTTTACCGTTTTCGTCCCAGCGGGCCAGGACCGCATGAGGCTCCAACGGCGCGTGAAATGTCGGTTGAGAACGAAAGGTATCTTCCCGTGTGTGATCCGCGTTCCGAAAGGCCATTTCAAGGGCATCCGGGTCCGGATTCAGGTGAATCTCGTGGCTGATATTGTCTTTCTTTCCCTCGTGAATTTGAGGCTTACCCGGCTCCCTGGCTGAATATATGTCAAACATGGCTTCCAACACATCGTATTCCACCTCTATCAACCCCAGCGCCTCTTCCGCCGTTTCCTCGTCCACCGCCGCGACAGCGGCCACATCATCTCCGATATATCGCACCTTGTCCCTGCACAGGGCATATTCATCAGCAAACCTGGGGTCCGTGCCGTATTTCTTTTCAGGCAGGTCCATCCCCGTGATTACCGCCTTGACACCCGGCAACCTCTTGGCCTTGGTTGTATCTATGTTTATGATCTTTGCATGCGCATAAGGGCTCCTCAGTATTTTCCCGCAAAGCATATTGGGCAGCTTCATATCTTCAACGTATTCAGCTTTACCCGTCACCTTCTCGTAGGAATCCACCCTTGGAAGAGGCAATCCCAACACTGAAAACTTTCTATCTTCTTCCATTTGTTTTCTCCTAGGTCAATTATCGATAACCTAAAAAGACTAAGGTCCCGCCCACTTTCTAGCCTTAGATCCATATGCCCGTGTCCTGGCGAGATGTTTTCCCTTGCTCTGGAATCTTCTACAGGTTACACACATGAAAGACGGACGTTGAAACTGCAAAGAGCCCTGGGATCTCTTTGGAGAGGCAAACCTGCCAATAGGATCAAAAGATAGGGATGGTGGTCCTTTCCAGCATGTCAAACATCTAAAGCGTGAAGGGAGATCTAATTTTGCGTCAAGATACTCCTCCTCACCAGGTCTTCTGCAACGTAATCCAGCCCCAGTTTCTCCAGGGTCTCTTTCGTCGGTATTCCCTCCCTGTTCCAGCCCTTGAACTTGTAATACTCGTCCAGCAGCTTGGCCTCCAGCTCCGGAAACCTCTTCCTCCAGTGATCATCAGGGGGTTTCTCATCCTTCCTCCTCAGGCCCTTCCTCACGTTGATGGCCCTGAGCAGGTTGCGGTTCCTCCTGGCGATCTCCCACAGCCCGTCTTCGTCAACGCCTATCCCGGCACCTGCTGAAACGAATTTGGGCAGGTTGTGTATGTGGTAGGGGGGCTTGAGGGGGAATGATGACAGGCCGGTGCAGAGTCCAAGAGAATCATCTAAGTAGTGCATGGTTTCCTGCCAGTCTACCAGGTCGCAGATCAGGTCAGGCGGCGGCCAGAAAGGCAGCCTCCTGTCCTTATCTCCCCACTCCAGGACGAATCTCTTGAATTCTTCTTCCTTCTTGGTGGGCACCTGTATCCAGTCCCTGACAAAGTCCTCCCTCAACTCCATGGTGGGAAACGGCGCCTGGGGGAGCTGCCCTTGAATCTGGGTGATGTTGGCCTTCTCGCCAGTAGCATACATGATATAGTATATAGGGTTCAGGGTTCCCAACTTAATGACCATCTGCTCGTGTTTCTTGGTAGTGTTGTGATCGTAGGCCTCCGCCCCCTTGCCGATCTTCCGGGCGGCCCAGTAGACACCCTCTGCCAGGATATCTCCTATCCCTTCCCTGCGCACGATCCTGTCAAGCAGCCAGAAAAAC
>JAFDIC010000330.1 GCA_019308525.1 Deltaproteobacteria bacterium | reverse complement strand
ACCTGGTCTACCTCGTAGCAGGGCAGTATCCTGCAATCCAGGTAAAAGACGTCTCTCCCGGGGATGGTATTCACGTTGGCTACGTTGGCTTCCATCTTGGTGGGCTCGATCGTGGAACTCCTCGGACGAAACAGCTCGTCCTCCGTGGAGAAGACATCTTTCAGTCTTCCCAGCTCAAGGATGAGTCTCGCCGCACCAACCAGACTGTTCTTCCCCTTGTCAGGGGTGCTTGCGTGGCACTGCTTTCCCACGACCGTGAACTTCAGCCACAGCATGGACTTTTCGGCAACCTCGATCATGGTGCCCTCTTCATTGCCCCCGTCCGGGACTACAATCAGGTCTTGCTGATCAAAGAACTCCCCGTGATGCCTCAGGATGTAATCCAGACCAAATTGACTCCCCGTCTCCTCGTCCGCAACGAATATCAGTCCCACCGGCCGGGCATTTGTCGCCCCTGATTCAAGAATCGCCTTGAGTGAAAGATAGGAGCTTATTATACCATGATGGTTGTCATGTACCCCCCTGCCGAATATCCTGTCCCCCTCTACTCTGACCACATAGGGGTCGCTCTCCCAGAGGGTTAAATCCCCTGGAGGCACAACATCCATATGGCTAAGTACCCAAACGGGACTCCCCTTGCCTTCGCCTTCCCACCTGGCCAGTAGATTGGGACGATATCCTTCCCTGGCCTTTTCCTCAGGCGCCCTGATCTCTTCAAAGAGCCCCGGCCCCAGGTCCTGTAACCTGTCTCGGAGATATGCGGCCTTTTCGTGCTCTCCTGTTCCACCGTTTTTTGGGCCTATTGCTACCCTTGAGGTCAACTCTGTCTGGAGGGTGAGGATTTCGTCCCTGTAACCGTCTATCCGGTCAAAAATCGCCTTCATTTTCGACATGACCAATCACTCCAATCGCCCTTCCCCGGCGTACAATTTACAGGAGGCCCCTGCAAAACCCATTTCGCGCACGGCAACATGAGGGTCTCGTTCAAAAAGTTGAAGGAATTGCCCGGCTTTCCGAAGCTCTTTATGCACATTCATTCATCCACCAACGTTTCTTGAAGTTAGGCAAGGGTTCCCCGTCTCATCCCTGTTCTTTTCTACTCGACTGTAACGCTCTTGGCCAGGTTCCTTGGCTTGTCTATGTCCCGATTCAAGAACCTGGCACAGTGGTAGGCGAGGAGCTGACAGGGGACCACGCAGAGGACGGGGTAAAGGTAGTCCAGGGTCGGGGGCACTTCAATGACATCATCGGCCATTTCCTTCACTTTTTCGTCTCCTTCGGTGGCTATGGCTATTACCGGGCCTCTCCTGCTCTTTATTTCATGGATATTGCTCAGCATCTTCTCGTGCATGGAATCCATCGGAACTATAGCCACGGTGGGCATTTCCGGGTTTATGAGGGCTATAGGCCCGTGCTTCATTTCACCCGCGGCATATCCTTCTGCGTGGATGTAAGAAATTTCCTTGAGCTTGAGGGCCCCTTCCATTGCTATCGGGAAGCCGTACTTCCTTCCCAGGAATAGCCAGTTCTTGTATCTGTAATACTTCTCAGCAATGGCCTGGATATGGTTGTCCTGGCCCAGGATCTTCTTCAATTGATCCGGCAGGGCGGAAAGGGCCTTGATGGCTTCCACTCCCTCTGTCAGGGACAAGTTTTGGTGTCTGCCCAGCAAGAGGGCCAGGAGGGTCAAGATCGTCAACTGGGAGATGAATATCTTGGTAGAAGCTACCCCTATTTCAGGACCGGCATGGCAGTAAATTCCCGCATCTGTCTCTCTCGATATGGAGCTTCCCACCACGTTAACGATTCCCATGAGGTAGGCTCCCTTTCTTTTCGCCTCCCTTATGGCCGCCAATGTATCGGCTGTCTCCCCGGATTGACTTATGGCAATGATGAAGGTATTGGATGGAAAGTTCAGTTTCCGGTATCGAAACTCAGAGGCAAGCTCCACTTCCACGTCTATCTCGGTCAGTTTTTCGAATATATAACGTCCCACGCACCCCGCATAGTATGATGTTCCGCAGGCCACTATCACGATGTGCCGACACTGCTTCAACTTTTCCCACACGGGCATTATGCCGCCTAGCTTGGGGACCCCTTCTCCCAATTCAAGCCGCCCCCTCATGGCGTTTCTAACGGTTTCGGGCTGTTCAAATATCTCCTTCAGCATGAAGTGGGGGAAGCCGTTCAATTCCGCATCTTCAGGTTGCCACTCTACAGTCTCCGTATCCCGCTGAACTGTCTTTGCCTGGGCCGTGGAGATTGTTACCCCATCGTTTGAAAGGGTGGCCAGTTCATTGTCATTCAGGTGAATAACCTTTTTCGTGTACCTGACCATTGCGGCCACGTCCGAGGCCGCAAAATTCTCCTCCTTCCCTATGCCTATTATTAAGGGGCTGCCTCTCCTGGCTACTACCACCTCGCCTGGTTTGTGCTTGTGGATTGCTGCCAGACCGAATGTCCCTTCCACCTGTGCCATGGTCTTCCTGACCGCCTCGTTCAGGTTCCCATCAAAATTGAGTGCTATGAGATGGGCCAATACTTCTGTGTCAGTCTCTGAGCGAAAGCCGATACCGGATTTCTCCAATTTCTTTTTCAGGGAGTGGTAATTCTCAATTATTCCGTTATGAATGACAAAGACGTTTTCCTCTTGGTCCCTCTGGGGGTGTGCATTGACCTCTGAGGGTTCTCCATGGGTTGCCCACCTGGTGTGGGCAATGCCGGTCGTACCACAGAGATCCAGGCCGTTCGTCTTTTTCTCCAGCTCGGCAATCTTTCCCACGGCCCTAAAGCAATGGATATGATTACCGTCCTGGATTGCCAGGCCCGCCGAATCATACCCCCTGTACTCCAGCCTCTTCAACCCCTCCAGGAGTATCGGCTTAGCCTTCTTTTTGCCTACATAGCACACTATCCCACACATGCTCTAAATACCTCTTCTGATAGACTTGTAGTAATAATCAATGATGCGCCTGGCCAGTTCCGACGCCCTGACTCCGAGCAGCTTACCGTGAACTGCCAGGACTGACACCGCTATTCCCCCCGGTTTCCCCTTTGGAACCGCATAGGCAACGGTCCAGTCGTATTTGTACCTGTCCAGCCGGTCATTTACCGTGCCTGTCTTGGCGCCAAGATCGATGTCTTTGAACCTCTTCCTGCGCCGAATCTTGGCAAATGCTTTCCTGCCTGTGCCCGACAAAACGGTATCCCGCATCATCACTCTCAGCCCTTTGGCCGTCTCCTCTGTAATCGCTTTTCCAATAGGCCTCGGGCTATTGCTGTATACGACCCTGCCACCCCCTTCCCCATTCTTGGGCTGCTCCCTGACCCGAGAAACCAGCCAGGGCTCCATGATAACACCGCCGTTGACCACCGCGGACGCCAGCAAGGCTCCGTGAAGCGGAGAAATAAGGGTCCTCTTGTTGAAACCCGAAGATATTTCAGCAAGACCGAACTTGTCCTCAGGGACCTGGATATGGCTTGTCTCAACCGGTAGCTCAAATGGTATGGGCTGGTTGAAAAGAAATCTGACGGCATATTCTGACAGCAGTTCCTTGCCCAGGTAATAAACCCCAATCTTTCCAAAGACAGGATTTATGGACTTTGCAAATGCTTTCCTGAGGGTTGTCTCGACAGCATACCGCCCACTTTCCAGGGTCAATTGGCTCCGGTACAGGGTATAGCTTCTCCCTCGAAATGTTATCGTCCTTTCCGTTGAGAATCCCCGTGCCTCTATTGCGGCGGCAGCGGATACAATCTTGAATATGCTTGCTGCCGGGTAATCAGCCTTGAGACAGAGATTCACATCCTCCCCGCCTTGCGGATCGTAGTGGGCCATGGTTATGACTTTGCCCGTCTGGGGCACCAGCACAACAGCGGCTGCTCGAAGGGTCTTTGAACGCCGCAGCAAGCCCAGGGTGAACTCCTGGAGCCTCATGTCGAATGAGGTCTCCAGGATATATGCTTTTCCATCCCAGTAGAATTCTCCGTAACCGTCAGCGAGCAGCTTTCTCCTGTCAAGATCCACCAGGATTCTTTTGAGATCTCTCTTGGTGATTTGCCTGCGCTGAATGGATGCAGGTTGCTTCTCTTGGACAACGGCGAGTTGAGCTTCAGATTCAACGAGATAGGCAAGAATCTTGGAGCCCGCATAGGAAATAAGAATGACGGCAACAAGGCTGCTCACCCCCAGGGAGAATAGGCCGGGCAGCCGCCTCAGGAAATACCTCTTTCTTGAATCCCTTTTGAGTTTCTTCTGGTACTCCCGCCAAGTGTAAGAGCTGTTGGTTCCTTTTTTCATGGCTGGTTTGGCTTGATCGTCTTCAGTCCTCCCATGTAAGGTATCAGGGCCTGGGGAACAGAGACGCTCCCGTCGGCCTGCTGGCAGTTTTCCAGGACCGCTACCAGAGTTCGCCCAACGGCGAGCCCGGATCCATTGAGCGTATGGACCAATTCTGTGCCCTTGGTGTTTTTTTTCTTGTATCTGATGCCTGCCCTCCGAGCCTGGAACTCGCTGAAATTGCTACACGAAGAGATCTCTCGGTACACATTCTGGCCTGGAAGCCAGACCTCCAGGTCGTATGTCTTGGCCGCCGAAAACCCCAGGTCGCCAGTGCAGAGTGACACGACCCTGTAAGGTAGTTCCAGG
>JAFDIC010000329.1 GCA_019308525.1 Deltaproteobacteria bacterium | reverse complement strand
CCCTCACTGCGGCAATGGGGCCGTCGAATGGGACATCAGATACCTCCAGTGCGGCTGACGCCCCGAATATGGCAAGGATGTCAGCCTCATTTTCCTTGTCCGTGGATAGGACAGTGGCAATGATCTGTGTTTCATAGGGATAGTTATCCGGAAACAATGGACGAAGGGGCCTGTCTATCAACCGGGATATGAGTGTCTCTTGTTCGCTCGGTCTTCCCATATCCCTTCTAAAATAGTTGCCAGGAATCCTGCCCCCCGCATAGGACATCTCCTGGTATTCCACGGTCAAAGGCAAGAAATCAATCCCTTCCCTTATCTCGTCGGTCGAGACCACGCTCACCAGTACCACGGTCTCGCCCATGGTCACTACGACAGAACCGCTCGCCTGCCTGGCGATGCGCCCTGTCTCCACATAAATGGTCTTACCATTAATGTCTACTGAGTAGTTACTAATCATTTCTCAAATCATCCTTTCCTGAAATAGGAATAAACCTCTCTAGTCCTCGATCCCCCGGGAATCCCCTTGACAGAAGAACGAAATCTACTTTCTAAGGCCTAGTTCCTTTATTATTCTTTGATATCTCTCCTTGTCGGTTCGCTTGAGGTAATTGAGCAACCTCCTCCGCTGACCGACCAGCTTGAGAAGTCCTCTCCTGGAATGGTGGTCCTTCTTGTGTACCTTGAAATGATCCGTGAGATAATTTATCCGATTACTCAAGATCGCTATTTGCACCTCGGACGAACCCGTGTCTTTTCCATGAATCTTGAACCGTTCAATAATCTCTCTCTTGGTTTCAGGGGTTAGGGCCACTTTCTACACCTCCTTTGAATATTAAACACCCTCAATATCTTCAACCTACCTTCGAGACCGGTTTGCTCCTCCGGAACCCGGGCCAGGGCAACCAGTTCTTCATCCTTCACAAGTTTTATCTCTTCCTTGGGGCTATCCAAATGTGCTCCACCGGGAATCAATTCGTTCATTCTGGGTTGATAGCCCTTTCTGATCTTCTCCGCCAGGTCGCCGCCTATGCCGATCTCCTTCACATGGGGTAGGGCCTGAGCCAGGGGTATTATCCTCTGCTTCAAGAATTCCCCGGGAGATGGACCCCGGGTCTCCTCGACGCTGACAGCCTCCCCCAGGTCAAAGGGACCGCAAGATTCTCTTCTTAATGCTACCAGATGTGCTCCTGGCCCCAAGGCCGTCCCAAAATCGGAGACAAGGCTCCTTATGTAAGTTCCTCCCGAGCAGACGACCTGTATGGTAACCTCCGGGAGGCGTGTTGCCAATATCTCAAAGGAATAAACCTTGACCTTTCTTGCTCCCAGCTCAAACTCGATCCCTTTGCGGGCATATTCATAGGCCCTTTTCCCTTCGTATCTGACCGCGGAGAACTTGGGCGGGACCTGCTCTATTTCTCCAACAAAATCCCTTGCCTTCTCCCGCAAGAAGTCCAGATCATATTCAGGCACAGGCCTGACGTTCAATACCCTCCCGCTCAAATCCTGGGTATCCGTTTCAATACCCAGCCGCAAGATGCCCGTGTACTTCTTTTTAAGGGGCATCAAATAGGGGAATAGCTTTGTCCCCTGGCCGAGAAGGATGATCAGCAGTCCGGTTGCAAAGGGATCCAGCGTGCCAGCATGCCCTACCTTCTTGGCCTTGAGTATCCTTCCGATTCTCCTCGCCGCCTCGAATGATGTTTCGCCCGCTTTCTTGTCAATGAGAAGGATTCCGTCGCAAGAATTCTCCATGGAGCCATCGCAGCTTATCTATCTTCTCCTTCCCTGTTGAGCTTCTCAAAGAGCTTCTTCATGTGTTCACCCATCTCCAGGGATGGATCATGTCTAAAAATCAAGTCCGGCATGTACTTCAGCTCCAGCCTTCGCCCTATTTCCCGCTTGATAAAACCCTTGGCGCTGTTGAGGCCTGCCTCCGCCTCCCGCACGTCATTGTCGTCTCCGTAGACGCTGAAGTAGACCCTTGCATACTTGAGGTCATTGCTCAGGTGGACCGCGGTTACGGTCGTCTTCCTGACCCTCGGATCTCTTACTTTCCTTGAAAGCAGATCCGCTATCTCCCTCAAGAGCTGGTCTCCTACCCTGATAGCCCGTTTGCCAGCCAGCATCCTTGCCTCACATGTTAATGATCTCGATTCTCGAATCAACTATCTCTGCCAGATAAAGTGACTCCAGAAAAATGATGACATTGTTCAGTGTGGCGTCGATGTGACGCCTGTCGTTCCCTATCGCGCTAACCCCCAGCTCTATCTTCTGCCACTTGTCGTTGGAGCCTGTCTCGGCAATGGCCACGTTGAACCTGTGCTTGACCTTGTTGACCATGCTTTTCACCACCTTCCTCTTCCCCTTCAGGGAACGGTTTTCGTGAAGGTGGAGCTCGATCTTACATGTTCCAACGACCATCTGCTTACAGCTCAGCGGCGATCTCTTCGACCTGGTAGAATTCCAGCACGTCACCGGGTTTTATGTCCTGGAAATTCTCAAGCACCAGCCCGCATTCATACCCGGCCTGTACCTCCTTGACATCATCCTTGAATCTCTTCAACGACGAAAGTTTCCCGTCGTAGATTACCACTTCATCCCTCAGGAGCCTCACCTTTGCATTCCTTTCCACGCGTCCGTCCGTCACATAACAGCCTGCCACAGCTCCGACCCTGGGAACGTGAAAGGTCTCCTTGATCTCGGCGCGCCCCATGACGTTTTCTTTCCGAATCGGCTCAAGAAGCCCTGACATTGCCGCCCGTATATCCTTGATGACGTTGTAAATAACGTCGTAGTATCGAACATCCACCTTTTCCCTTTCGACTATCTCCCTTACCCTCGGGTTGGCCCTGACGTTGAAACCGATTATTATGGCGCCGGATGCAGAGGCAAGCATAACGTCCGACTCTGTAATGGCGCCTGTAGAAGAATGAATGATCTTCAATTTCACTTCGTCAGTGCCCAGTTTCAGCAATGAATCGGAAAGGGCCTCAAGGGAGCCCTGCACATCCGCCTTGATCACGATGTTCAGCTCCTTGACCTCGCCTTCCTTTATCCTCTGGAACAAGTCATCAAGGCTCACGATCCCTCGTCTTTCCGCTTCCCCGGTTCTTACCTTCTCCTGCCTGAAAGAGATAATCTGTTTGGCCTTTTTCTCATCCTCCACGACTATGAACTCGTCTCCAGCCATCGGGACACCTGAAATGCCGTATACTTCCACTGGAACAGAAGGACCGGCGGACCTGATCTTCTTGCCCCGGTTGTTGAGCATGGCCCTGACCCTTCCGTAACACTCTCCGCACACAAAGTGGTCTCCCTGGTGCAGGCTCCCGTTCTTGATGAGCACGGTAGCCACCGAACCCTTGCTCTTATCCAGTTTGGCCTCGATAACCACACCTCTGGCAGGTTTGTTCGGATTGGCTTTCAACTCGAGGAGTTCTGCTTGCAACTGTATGAGCTCCAGTAACTCTTCCACCCCCTCGCCTGTCTTTGCCGAAACATGGCCAAAGATCGTATCTCCACCCCATTCTTCAGGTACAAGTCCCAGCTCCGCCAGTTCTCGTGTCACCTTTTCTATGTTGGCGTCCGGTTTATCAATCTTGTTAATCGCGACGACTATCGGGATATTGGCGGCCCGGGCATGGTTGATCGCCTCCTTGGTCTGCGGCATTACGCCGTCGTCCGCAGCCACCACCAGCACGATGATATCCGTCACTCTCGCTCCCCGGGCCCTCATGGCCGTGAAGGCCTCGTGTCCGGGAGTATCAAGGAAGACGATATCTCCACCCTTTCTATCAACGTAGTACGCCCCGATA
The DNA here is from genome assembly GCA_019308525.1 of Deltaproteobacteria bacterium. Next base: position 3,533 of record JAFDIC010000329.1, on the reverse strand, counting down.
TGCTGGGTTATTCCCCCGGACTCTCCCGCGATGATATTGGAGTGCCGGATATAATCCAGCAGGGATGTCTTCCCGTGATCCACATGACCCATTATGGTCACCACGGGGGGCCTCGCCACAAGGTCCTCGGGCCTATCCTCCGTATCTGCAATAAGGGCATCTATTTCGAACTCATCCCTCTCAAGCTCATAGCCGAATTCGTCGGCCACCAGAGACGCTGTCTCAAAATCAATAGGCCTGTTTATGGTCGCCATTACCCCCATGGAGATAAGTTGCTTTATCAACTCGGCAGCCTTCACGCCCATTGCCTTGGCAAGCTCTGCCACGGTAACCGTCTCCTGCACCTTAATTCTTCTCTTGATGGCCTTTGGTGTGGTGATCTCCGTTTGTCTTATCTTCTTCTTGGCCTCTTTGAGAGATGCAACATCCTTCTTCTTTCTCTTGGGTACCCTCCCCTCGTAGAGATCTGCCCGCTCGAATACCTCGATCTTCTTGTGGCGGATGGAAGCCTTGGGTACCTCCTCCACTTTCAAGCCCCGCTTCCTGTCCTTCTTTTTTCTTGCAGGCTTTTCTTTCGTCTCGTCGACCGGGATCACTTCCGGGATCTTCTCGACAACAGGAGGTCTCAACTCGATTTGGGCAGCTCCTCCCGCTTTTTCTTTTTCGGCCTTCCCTTCTTGCTCCCGGTGCTCTTTCTCTTTCTTCTTGATAAGGGCCTGGAGAGGTCCCTGTTCCGGCCCCTTAATGATTCTGGCGGGTTGATCGATTTTTTTCTTCCTGGCCTTCTTGCGCTTCTCCTACCCTTGTTTCACCTGTTTCCACCTCTGCTGGAGCCTTCTCCATCTCCAGCTTCCCCTGGGCTGCCTCAAGGTCAGAAGGTCCGGCCTGCGGTGGCGCCTCCGCCACCCTCTCGGGGGCAGGTTCCTTACCGGGTCTTTCAGGTTCTATTTTCACCGGTTGCTCTGCCACTTCTCCCTCGACCGCAGCCTCAGCCCGGGCCTCCGTCTCTGCCGCTTCAGGCCCGGGCGCTTCCACCCTGACGGTCCTCTTCCTCCGCCGAATGACAGTGGGCTTTATCCTCTTTTCCTCTATGACCTCTGACACCTTGCCGTTGAAAATGTCCCTCGCCTTGGCCACGGCATCTTCATCAAGGGTGCTCATGTAGTTCTTGATATCCATGCCCCCTGCCTTGAGCTTCTCAACCAGCGCCTTACTGTCCGTGTTCAGTTCTTTGGCCAATTCGTAGACCCTGACTTTAGCCATTCAAACCCCCAAAATAATACTTATGAACTCGTAATAACCATCACCCAAAAAGGTAAAACAAAAGAAAGGCAATTCTAATCCTTTCCATCGCTTCAAGCATCCATTACAAAACTTCAAGTCCAAGAACACGCCGAGCTTGAGAATCTAATCCGGGCCATAAATCTTTCCCGCCTTGAGTTCCGGGCTGATTCTCAGAGGTTGATTGCTTCTGAATACCACAGCCAGCTTTCTGTGCTTGAGCAGCCGCTCGATGCATTCCCCTTTCCTACAGATATATGCCCCCCTTCCCTTCATGCTCCCCTTTTTGTCTACGACAACCTCTCCTTTAGGTCCCACCACGAGCCTGAGAAGTTCATGCTTGCTGCCCTTGCTCCTACAGCAAATACAAGTTCGTATCGGGACATGGCCCTTACCCTTCCCCAAGGACAACATCCTCGACGGGTTCTTTGGTTTCTTCCTTTACTTCTTCGGATGCTTCCTCTTCCGCATCGCTCTCCATGTGTTCTCTGGCACTTTGAATCATCTTCCTGGCCTTTTCCTCGCCAATATCCTTCACCTGGGCCAAATCCTCGATGGAGGATTCTGCGACGTCCTTGGTGGACCTGAATCCTGCCTGGTACAGGTTCAAGGCCGTTTTCTCTCCGACACCATCCAGCCTTAGCAGTGAGTCATAGGCGTCCTTCAATGCCTTATTGTAACTCGACTCGCTGGTTACATCCAGGTTCCACCCTGACAATTTGGAGGCCAACCTGACGTTCTGGCCTCTCTTGCCTATTGCCAGGGATAACTGGTCATCGGGGACCACCACTTCCATGCTCTGGTTTTCCTCGTCCACGATGACCCTTGTTATCTCAGCAGGAGCAAGGGCATTGCAAATGAATTTTGCCGGATCCGGGTCCCAGGTGACGATGTCTATTTTCTCACCCCTTAATTCCTGGACCACCGCCTGGACTCTCGAACCCTTCATCCCAACACAGGCACCCACGGGATCCACATCGCTGTCTCTGGAGGCGACGGCTATCTTGGCCCTGCTCCCCGGTTCCCTGGCCACCTGTACGATCCTCACAATGCCTTCTGCGATCTCAGGGACCTCGCTCTCGAACAGGGCGGACAAGAAGTTGGGATGGGTGCGGGATAAGATTATTTGAGGTCCGCGACTAAACTGCTTCACTTCCAGGATATAGGCACGTATTCGGTCCCCCTGTTTATAGGACTCCTTCGGAATCTGCTCCTTGGGCGGAAGTTCGGCCTCCGCACGGCCCAGGTTTACAATGATGGAGCCCTTGTCAAATCTCTGGACTATTCCGTGGACTATTTCTCCCTTCCTGTCCTTGAAATCATCAAAGACGATATTTCTTTCGGCCTCCCTCAACCGTTGCGTAATGACCTGTTTCGCAGACTGGGCCGCGATCCTTCCGAACTCATCCATATCCAGTTTTATGCCCAATTCATCCCCTATCTCACATTCGGGGTCGATCTTTCTGGCCTCCTCCAGCGATATCTGGACACGATCGTTAGTGAGTTCTTCCACCACTTCCTTGAATTCAAACGCCTCGATTTCCCCGGTCTCGTCGTTGAAGTTAACCTCGATATCGTACTCCGGCCCGAACTTTTTTCTCGCCGCCGTGCGCACCGCCTCCTCAAGGGTCTTGATCAAGACTTCCTGATCAACCCCCTTTTCCCGGCTGACTTGATCGATTACTCTCTTCAGTTCTGTAATCATGACAACTCCAATACCTATTGTTTTTGCTCAAACTGATACACAAGGTTGGCCTTGGCCACCTCCTTCCAGGGTAAGGTCACCATCTTGTCTCCCGTTTCTATATAGAGATATCCTTTTTCAAACCTGCTCAGGTACCCGGTGAAATTCCTCCGGCCTTCTATGGGTGCGAAAGTCTTCACTTTGACCTTCTTGCCCACTGCCCATTCAAAGTCCCTCTCCTTTCTGAGTCGTCTGTTAAGCCCGGGCGAAGAGACCTCCAGGACATATTCATGGTCGATCCCGGCCTTTACATCGATCAGGTCCCCAATACCCCTGCTTACCCTGGCACAATCCTCCACATCGACTCCGCCACTCTTGTCGATGTATATCCTCAGCACCCATCTCCCCTGTGCCGTCACATACTCCACATCAACGAGTTCGTATCCCATGTCCTCAAGCGCAGGTTCTATCAACTCCATCACCTGTTTTGATATTTCGGACCGATCTCCGGTCATGGTTCTATCCCGCCCGGTATCGACTTCTCCTTCCTGGCATCCCAGAAGTTCGG
>JAFDIC010000328.1 GCA_019308525.1 Deltaproteobacteria bacterium | reverse complement strand
GGGATTCCAACATTTCGTTGAAGGATTTTTCTTCCCTGTGGAGATAGTCCTTTTCCCTGATCTTCAGTCGGAAATTCAAGTACCCGTCCCTCACCTTTTCGAAACTCTTCACGAAACGATAGAGCGGCCCGGCAATGCGGTGAAAGGCTATGAATGAATGCACGCCTATCATGCAGACAAGAAACATGACCATGGGCCATACCCATACATGCTTGGAAAGTATCCTCTGGGCGGCTGCACCCCGCACCGCCATGCTCAGGCTCTCATCGTGCATTTGCGTGATTTCGGGAAGAAAAAGGGTGACCCCAAAAAAGCCCACCAGAATGAAGGCGTAAACGAGTACCATCGCGAGAAACCTGTACTGCAACGACTCGTTTACGACGCTGGAACGGTTCCTGCGGTGTTGTTTCTTTTCCAAAATGCAACCCCGATGATGAACTTGTAACAATTATTGTCTTCCAGGTTAACGCGCAAACATTATATAGAATTAACCAATATTAGTCAAGGGTTAAGCATAAGTGCCAACCAGTTACCTTGACAAGACGGCCCATTTATAATAAGCTATATTAACTAGTTTTGAAGTAGACCCCCGATGATCCAGGCTGGGTTGGGGGTTTTTTGGCCTCTAAAGTACCCAAGCTCCCGGCGCCTCTGTTTTCTCCCTGTCAAGGAGAATTTGGTGCGGCTCGGTCAAGAGGGTGATCTTGGGGCATCCACGGAAGCCCTGGGCAAAAGATTGGTAACAAAGGGCCATCGCCTCGCCTTTTTAGAGACTCGACATGAAGCAAGAAGTGAAACTCCTCCTGATAGTGGTTATTACCATGCTGATGAGCGTGGTCGTATCTATCAATGTCGCCATGCCGGGCCTATTGTCAGCAGGGAGCCTGATATTCAGTGTCATGATTGCCATTCTTGGGATATACGCCCTGAAGACAGAGAGGGTTTCAACCCGCAGGGAGCGTTTGACCAGGATTTCCGCGAACAAATCCTTGTGGCCGGAACGGGATCAGGACCCGGCGAGGGTTATGGATCGTCTCGTTCCGGTGGTCGAGGATATTCTCCAGAGAAACATGGTAACCGGCCAGGCCATTGACGGGTTGTCACTGAGGAAGGAATTACAAAAGGGACTTGGAAAAATGGAAGGCCTCTCTGGCGCCTCCCTCGTCACCGGACAGATCAGGGAGGTGACCATCCTGTTCTCTGATCTGAGGGGATTCACTTCCGTAGCGGAAGCGCTGAGCGCCGGGGAAGTAGTAGAGATGCTCAACCGCTATTTCACGCACATGTGCGAGATTGTGTATCGCCACGGGGGAGTAGTGGACAAGTTCATGGGTGATTCCATCATGGCGCTCTTTGGTGTCCCAACGAGCCGCATAAACGATGTTGAACATGCGGTCTGCTGCGCAGCGGAAATGCAGATCAGGATGGATCGCTTCAACGAAGAAAATCATAAGAGGGGACTGCCTGAACTCTATATGGGCATTGGCTTGAACACCGGCGACGTCATTGCAGGTAAAATAGGCTCTGACCTCCATTGCGAGTACACCGTCATTGGTGACGAGGTCAACCTTACCTCCCGCATAGAGGCCCATACCCTGATGGGCCAAATCCTTATGAGTGAGAGCACCTATTTCAGGGTGAAGGATCTGGTTACGGTCTCAGAGCCTGTCCGTGTCTCTTTCAAGGGGAGAAAGGAACCGGTTGCCCTCTACGAGCTGTTATCAATTGGTGATCCCTATGACCTGGTGGTGCCTGACCGGGAAGCCAGGCGCAGCAGGCGGGTGGAGGTAAATCTCCCCTTCCAATTCAAGATTCTGGAAGGCAAGGCGGCATGTCCGGGCAACTGCAAGGGATCTATTATCAACCTGGGAATGGGCGGGATGCTCGCCAGGACGGATGCGGATGTGGTGCCCTACTCGAACCTGCTTTTCAGATTGGAGATAGACATTTTCAACGTGCGTACCGGTGAGATCTGCGGCAAGGTGCTTGAGGTCAAGGATAGGGGAGAGTACAGGGAAATCCGCATCGGCTTTACATCTCTCGATCCGGGGGACAGGGAAATTATCCAGAGCTTGCTCAATCGCATGGATGGGTCTTTTCCTTGCTGAAGCCCGGCCTCATTCAATATTTGCTATGGGCCGAACGAGTAAAACAGGACAAGGAGAATCCCTCGCCACCCGATCCGCAGTGGAACCGACAAAAAGGGTTTCCACCAGGCTCTGTCCACGCAACCCGAGGACCATCAAGTCAATATCGTGAACCACGGCATACTTGACGAGCTCCTCGTAAGGTTGTCCGGCAAGGAGGGTGGTATGCAAAACACACCAATTGTGAACCTCGTCGGGGACCAGTTCGTTTAGCTTTTCTCTGAGCTTTCCCCGGAGGTCCTCCTGGTATTCTTTTTCACGCTCTATTGACCGCTTGATCAGGTTCTCGTAAAGCGGGGGGGCAATGACGTGTGCGAGGTGGAGATCAGATTGAAACTCCTGGGCAAGGCTGAGGCCGTATTGAACGGCCAGACCTGAATCAGGCGAAAAATCGCAGCCGACAAGGATCCGCTCCAGCTTGACGCTCCGTCCGGGCTGTATTCTCTCGGGGTGGTCCGGGCTGCGGAGCAACATCAGGGGGCAGGGGAGCGCCCTCATGAGGCGGCCGGTCACGGAGCCCAGGATAAAACGCTTCCATCCGGATCTACCATGGGTTGCAGAAATGACGAGATCCATCCGTTTCGTCTTCGCAAGCCGCACGATCTCCGTGGGAGGGTGTCCGATGGTGATAACAGGCTCCCAGTCAACGTTCCATCCTGCCATCAACTGGGTGAGATGCTGATTGGTGTAACCGACGACCCGGTCTTGCTGCCCCACTGGATAGGAGATGGCATCCCCGTAAATACCGGTACTTGGAAGATCAATCACGTGGCAAAGGTGTATTTTCGACCCGTACTCCTTGGCTATGGCAACTCCATAGGGGATGGCATAGCTGGATGAGTCTGAAAGATCCGTGGTCAGGAGAATATTTTCTATCCTAATCCTCATATCTTCACCCTTTCCTTGGCCGGGAAGCAAAAGGACAATGGATCCACGCTCCAGTCTATGCCGAATTTGGGAATTGTCAAACAAAAAATGGCCCTGGAAATGCACGAGAGAGCAATGCACCGGGCTAGTCAGGAAGCCTTGACATTTCTCTCATAATCATAGAAAAAGGACCGCAACAGGATTCAAAGGCGCGTGCTCCAAGCACCAAAGAAATTCATGCAAGAACGAGAGAAGGTGGCTTGCTGACCGAGGGCAAAGGCGTTTCAATGGCAAGATCTTCGGTGACGATCGGGAAGGCTTACAGGGGTGTCTTGTCGGCCTGGCTGTGCATTGGATGTGTGTTTGCTCTTTCTTGCAGCACAGTCTCTACCGTCTACAAGATTTCCAAGGGCACGATCAAGGGGACATACAAGATAACCGAATGGACAGTAAAGGGAACAATAGGCACCGGCAAGGCAGTATACAAGATAGGAGAGTTTACCTTTACAGTGGTGATGGCACCGCCGAGCTGGCCCTTCACCCATGGAGGAATAGAGAGCATAGGTGGTCTGCTTCCCAAAGAGGCAGTCAAGAGGGGAAAGGTCAAGAATTCACCTTATGTGGTGCACGGCAAGAGGTACGTCCCCATGTCCATCGAGGAGGCCTTGAAATACAGGGAGAAGGGTGTGGCTTCGTGGTATGGGTATGAAACCCTGAGGAAAAAGGGTGGACGTATGACGGCCAATGGAGAGGTGTTTGACCCGGAGGGACTTAGCGCCGCCCATAAGTACCTGCCGCTTCCATGCCATGTAAAGGTCACAAACCTTGAGAACGGCCGTTCCATACTCGTAAGGGTCAATGACCGCGGACCATTTGTCAAGGGGAGGATCATAGACTTGAGTGCAGGCGCGGCCAGGAGACTTGGCTTCTACAGTAAGGGAACCGCCACCGTGCTGGTGCAGACGGTCGAAGTGGCCATGTGAAAAACCGTGGTAAGTGTTGTTCGAAAGAACGGGAGATGGATCATTGGATGAAGATAGGCTAAGATACCTTTTGAAGGAGTTGACACAGGGCAGGGTATCCATCGAAGAAGCCCTGGATAGATTAAAGGCCCTTCCCTTTGAAGACATAGAGGTGGCATGCATCGATCATCACAGGAGTCTTAGGAGAGGGGCTCCCGAAGTAATATTTGGAGAAGGCAAGGAGGTCAGTGACATCCTGGCCATTATGGATGGTATAGACAAACAGCAAGAGAACATCCTGATTACGCGCCTATCAATGGAAAAGGCCGTTGAGATCAATCGCCGTTACCCGGATGCGGTGTATCATGAGAAGGCGAGGGTGCTTACTTACACGCCTAATGATATTGCGGAAAGAGGCAGGGGATCGGTATTGGTGATTTGTGCCGGTACTTCCGACATCCCGGTTGCTGAGGAGGCCGTGCTGACAGCCCGTTTCATGGGAAACCGGGTCCACAAGATCTATGATGTGGGTGTGGCAGGACTCCACAGGCTCCTCCGTCACAGGGAGATACTGTTACAGGCCTCCGTAATTATCGTGGTCGCTGGAATGGAAGGGGCCCTGCCGAGCGTCGTGGGGGGACTTGTTGATAAACCCGTGATAGCGGTACCTACAAGTGTGGGC
>JAFDIC010000327.1 GCA_019308525.1 Deltaproteobacteria bacterium | reverse complement strand
ACTGCAACTTATATAATCTTTGATCGTATTACCAAACGTTTAACAGCTTTCAGTTCCCTCTTCATAGGGACCATCACTGCAACAGATCGCTAAACAACCGAGATTTTAGCAGAATTTGATGGGAGAAACCAAGAGTTTCTCGAAAACTCATTTTTTGACCAAAAACCGAGGAGGTTTGCGAAATGTCCACCATTTGTCCAAGACTGAGGTTTCCACGACTTTCGGCAAATCGCAAAGCTCTGTCACCATATATCCCGGCAATAGTTCTGGTACTCACAGTCGACACACTTCGCCCTCCCGGAAGGAGGATCAGGGAATCTCTCCAGCTTGATCATGTTCCTTATCTCCTCCAGGGTCTTGAGACATTCGGTCTTGATCTCCTGTGTAAGCTCGAAGACAACCGCGTCTTTCTGAGGGATCAAATAGATAAAACCTTTCCTCACTGGACGGCTCTCTGTGTCCTCCAGTATCAGGGCATATCCGGCTAGCTGATAAACATGGTTCTTGTGAGGAGGTTCCCGCGTGAACTTAAAGTCAACAGGATAAATTGCATCGTCTGTTTCAATAACCATATCCAGCTTGCCTGACAGTCCTAATGCCCTGGAACGAACCCACCAGTTGAATCGCCTTTTACCATTGCCCAGCCCATATGCGCGCAGCTTTCTCCTCTGTTCCAGTCCCTCCAGGTCCTCCTGGGCGGCTTTGCCCTTTTCCATCTTATACGTGACAGCCTTGTCCACTGGCATCACGTACTGGTAGTAAACCACCCTCGGGCAATAGTGATATTGCTTGATGTCACTTACTCTCAGATCCAGTTTCTGTTCCTTTCCCTTCATCGATCTGCTCGATATACTCCTTGTACAGCCTGAAATCCTTTTCACACACCGGCTGTATCAGCACCTTTCCGTTAGCTCCCTCCAGGTTGTCCCTCAGCTTTATGCCCAATTCCTCCCTTTTGTTCCGGGAAAGGTACCCTATGAAGCCGCTGAACTGGGTCCTCTCCAACCCGAAGTCTTTGCAAATCTGCGCTGCCCGGTTACGCACCCTGTCGTCCTCGATATCATAAAACACGTATACGATCACCTCGCCAGGCCGTCCCACCAGGTCAAGGGCGTCGATTCCGGTCTTAACCATGTCCTGTCTCTTGACGATCCTGCCCATTTTCTTCCCTACACCTCTTTATTTCCCCACGGCCCAAGGCATATCGACATCTTACCACTTGAAAGAGAAGGGCCTGTAAGCCTTGCCTCCCCTGAGAAAGGCTGCCAAATTCCTTGCCTGGATTTGTATTATGGATCTGATCTGGTATTTCTTCCCCTGGTACGCCTCCCTCGCCTCCAGCCTGTTGATTATCTTCTGGCTCAGATTCTTTCTCGTGTCAGCATCCAGCAGGCCACCCTCCATATTCATATTCTCACCGAGATTAACGTACGATATGACAGACCTGTCCACCACGGGTTGCCTGAATTCCTCCACCAGATCCAGCACAAGTGAAGGCTTTCCCGGACGATCAACATGAAGAAACCCTGCAAACGGTTCAAGCCCGGCACAAACCACCGCACCCCATACATGGCTGTAAAGGATGCCGTAGCCGTAGTTGAGCATGGCATTCACCTTGTCCGTAGCGCCCCTGTGTACGCGCCCCATGAACTCTACTCTACCCTTGATGATTTCATGGACCCCGTCCAAGTATGCCCTCCCCGAGCTACCTTCAAGGCCGAGCAATTCGTTGCGGATTTCTACGACAGTCTTCCCCCTTAGTCTTTTGACCTTGTTTTCGCTTTCTTCTAACACCCTGATCTTCTCCTCAAGCGCAGAATACCGCGCCGGGGTCGATTTCTTCAGGTACTTGCCGAAATAGAGCAGGAGGTTTCTCTGGTTCCTGAGCTTACCCCTCACAACGATCCTGGAAAACTCCGCGCCCCTTTCATCATCAAGAGCCCGAAATTGCTCCCTTCTTGCCTCTATTGTGGCCGAAAGCATGGGGGACGTTAGCTTGGCAAAGGGCCGGCCATTTCCATGGAGAAAATTTATGTGAATTCCCCTTGCGCAAAGCTCCATGATAAGATCGGAGGAAAGAGTGATCCCCCTGGATGCTACAGTCACCTCGCTGAGCCTGAAAAAAGGAAACTCGTAGACGAGATCCTTGCCTTTCCTGACAATAAGCCTGTCGCTCTTTTTGCTCAGGAACAGGCCAAACCCGGAAAGGATTATCTGCGCAGCATCCCCGGACCTGACGAGCGTAATTTCATCGCTCAGTACCAGATCATCTTCCACATGCCTATCCACGACAATCGGAAGGGGCCTTGCCTCACCAGTGAAAAGATCGTACTGGGCAGGCAGACTTTCCTCAACCGCAGGAAGTTCCCTGCCCAAACGGATAATCTCCGCCATAAATACCTCCTTTCTGGGTCCTCTGCTGCCTTGAGCGTAGACCCGCCACATTTCATTCATCCAAGCGGTTCAACCTCATACCACCAATGGTCATAAGGATATCCACTACCTTGTAGTCCCCTGAGCCTTTGATGGGAGTCAAGAATTTCCTCCCTTTACCTCGCCTACATCAAGCAACCGATTCAAGTCTTCAAACCAGCATCCACAAGGACTCTGTTCAGCAAGTCTTCCAACCCCAACTCTGAAGACCATCTAGCCAGGTAAGCAAGGTCCAGGGACTCACCCTGTACCCTGGCGATGTTGAGGGCATCTTCATATTGTCTTTCAGATTGACCCAACTTGGACCATTCCAGTTTTGTTAGAAGCGTATCCTCGGGAGTTGCAAACCAGCGTTCCTTTCCAAGGAAGTTGATCTTACACCGCCTCTTAAACTCCTCGACGCTGAAAGCCCTGGGCTTCCTCAAGATTATGTCAATCTTGAAGCCCGTCTCCAGGTGGATGATATTGAGCATACGGGAGCCTGTGAATGCCTCTCTTGCTGAATCAGGATCTGCGTAGAATTCATGCCCAAGCTTATCAATCAATTCCAGGAGCCTGTCAAGATCCGTTTCTATGATAACGTCTGCATCTTGGGTGACGCGAGGAACTCCATGGGCGTTACTCGCAAAGGAGCCTGCGACCATGAAAGGTATTCCCAGTTCATCCAGGCGATCGAGCAGTATCTGCAAGGATTCTTCAGGAATCATGGTCTAAGCTCCTTTCCCTCAGGGTAAACTGCCGCAAACAGGGTATCGCCAAGTATAAGCCTTATGGTTGCCAGCCTCACCTGATCATCAGTGTATTCAGGATGCCTCATTCGAACTCCCGCAGCCAGAAGTCTCCTGGAGGTCTGTGCCAGGCTGATGGAGTTGATCAGGCGTTTTTCCGGACTCATCTTACGAAAAATCTCGATCTGTTTTTTTTCAGCCTCAACCGTGGTATCTATCCCGACCATTCCTAAATACCGATCCTTTCTTCAGTCATGACAGGTGCCCGACCTCATACCATCCCTGGCCAAAGGCCGCTGCCTTTCCCACATGCAGGTACTGTCCAAGCCAAAGCAAAGGCCAGAACTCCTCCAGTTCTCCTTCGTACACCACCTCGCCCACATACCCCTTGAGATTGTGGGTGAGGTCCCGACTCTTGGAATAGCGTCTTTCCTCCACCCAGCGAAGACCATGGGAGACTGTCCTGACCTTTTCCGCCCTTTCCCCGAAACCCCGGAAGTCCATCTCCAGCGTCTTCCCGCAATAGAAGTACGAAAGCGCGTTGGTCCTGTCCCTGAGTCTCTTTATAAGTGCGCCGAACGATGGGCGCACCCACTTCCCCCTTTCCTTCAAAAGCACCGGTGTAAGGAACTTCACCCGCACCCGTCCTTCCTTCAGATCTGGTGCTTGTCCCAGGTGGATTTCCTGCTGGGGTGTATGAACCAGGTTGTCGCCGGCCTCCATTACTGACTGAACACCACCCGATCCATCCAGGCACTCCACCTGGCCTATCCTGAACCTCCCCCGGCCCGCTCCGATGCCCTTTTTGCCAAGCTCATTGAATGAGACAATCACGTAGGGAAACAAGTTGCGGCAGTTTCCCACCAGCACCAGATCGAAGCAAACAGGCTCCCCTGGTTCGTAACTCTCTTTCCCATCCAGGGGCGGCTTGATCACGACCGGCCTCGGGATATCACGGTTGAGCCTCAGCCGCTTGGCCTCCTCAGGGACCCTGGGTGAGAACACCACGCCGTAGGGGCATGCCTCGTGAATCCGGCACGAATCACACGATGCCCGCCTCTCAGCACAAACAAGCTTCCTCAGCGCCGTCCCGAACGCCCCCCTCAGGGTGATACCCTTGTTCATCCTGGGAAGCCTGATGAAGTCCTCCGGCTCCAGGGTGAACCTCAGGTGCCAGAGAGGGCAGATAGGGTTGTCATGCGTAAGGGGGGGTCGCATTTTCTGCATTCGACGCAATGTTCAAACGTTCCTTTTCAATGGCCGTGAACGGATGACGGCTTCCGGTATAGTTTCACTGTTCAATCTTGACGAGCTCGTAAAAAGTCAAAATTGAGATGGCAAAGTAAAAAGCTCCAAGTAAGCTTCAAGTTGAGCTTGCGAAATCCCGCCATCGGGAGCGCGCGAACCTCGTGTGATCCCCGCGCAAAAGCGGGATCTTCGAGAGGCGTACTTAGCGTACGCCGCAATCACAACGAAATGAAGCGCAACGCAGAAATTG